>NZ_CEXWTU010000318.1:0-4419 GCF_982758155.1 Marinagarivorans sp.
GGCGTATTTCTTTTTCAAGCTCCCGAATCCGTTGCTGATCATTCCCGATCGGTACGTGTAGCGGCACACTAAATCTGGTCACCCATTACTTAACAAGGTGCGCCATGAGCAAGCAGACAAGACCCCGATATGATGCCGAATTCCGATTGAAAGTCGCTAATTGGTGTTGCCCAAGATTATAGTATTCGAGAGGCCCCCGAGGCGATGGGTGTCGGCAAGTCCACTCTATTTTGCGGTGTGTCACACTGTGTGTGAATTCGTGACACTTTTGTGAGGTTTTTCGATATTTCGCTCTCTAGGATAAGCGGTAGCTGACATATTAACTGTGAAGGAGACTGGGGATGAAACTATTGGCTGCTACTAGTGCCTGCCGGGCCGCATTGCGATCATTGCTGAAGAGCGGGGGGCGCCGTTTACGGTACGGCGCTTTGGGGGTGCTTGCTACAACAGCGTTGGCTGCGTGTGATGGCGGCTCCGTGAGCGAGGAATCGGCGATGAGTAGCTCATCGGTGGTCAGCAGTTCATCTCGCTCGGTGGCGACCAGCTCTTCACAGGATCCAGATACGCCACTACCGAGTGAACCCAGGTTAACAGAGTTGACCTTCGTCGATAATACTTTGGCTGACTGCATTCGAGGGTCTGGCTATGAGTATCCAAGTCAAGTGACGTATCTGCGCTGTTTGGGCGTGCAAGATACGAGGGATTTAGCCTACCTCCCCCAGCTTCAGCAGTTGGAGCTTGTCGCGGGCACTATGTCTGCATTGGATTTGCGACAAAACAGTGAGCTGCAAATATTGACTCTGAAGGAGAGTGATCAGCTTGAGCATATAGAATTTTCGCCAGCATCAAAGCTTGTTGAGTTAACGGTATTTGATGCAGCTCTTGTGACCGTGAAAGCGTCGGCGATGCCGCAACTCACCTCTGTGTCGCTCGTGGGCACACCTCAGTTGCAGTTTTTCGATACGCATAATATGCCGGCTCTGCAAAGCTTGATCCTAGATAGTGAAGTTCTGCAAATACTCGATGTGTCTGAAAACTCAGCTCTAGCGACGCTGTCAGTGTCACGCGCTTTGGGTCTAAGCCATTTGGTTCTGCCGCAGGAGGCCACAAATCTTGAGCATTTACATGTCTCGAGCAGCTTGATTAATTCACTCAACCTTATCAATTTTACTGCGCTCGAATCAGTGTTTATTGGTGCGAATGCGGAGCTGACTGATATACAGTGGGGGCAGCATAACCAACTTGCCAAATTACGGCTCGAGAGCGTACCGGTTACGTTATTGGATTTAAGTCGGTTTCCAAATCTTACGGATTTAACCTTGTCAGACCTTCAGTTGCAACACGTTGACATCACGAGTAATGCACAGTTAGTCAGTGTCTCATTACTGGGTAGATCTATAGAGTCCTTCGATTTTAATGTCTTGCCCTCTGGTGACATAAATATATCGCGCACTGGCATAGCTAACTTGGATATGAGCCAGTTGTCAGGCCTAGATGTACTTACTTTAGTGGGTAATAAGCAACTGACTGAACTAGACCTTACATCCAATCCAGCGATTAACACGATAACGGCCTATGCTAACGGTGTTGAACGCATTACTGTGCCGCAATCTAAGCTGCATACTAACCTGATTATTTTGGAGAACCCTATTGCCTGTGAGTCAGCCTTAGCTCTCTACCAGTCGATTAATCAGTGGGACAGTTCCATCACAATTGATATTCCAGAGCCAAAGGTATGCGGGCTATACCCATTCACTGATGATATTGCACTGACACAATGCATCTATGATACGGGGCTCGAACCCGCGAAAATCACCCGGTTTCAATGCAAAAATGTTCGGAACGCATCAGGTATTAGTGCTCTAACAGCTTTAGAAGATTTAACCATGAGTGGCAAATTTGCTCACTTGGATACTTCTGCGTTAGTGCATTTGGTACGCTTGGATGTAGATTCCGAGCTGCTGCAAGTACTGGATGTTAGTCACAATAAAGCCTTGGTCGATTTGCGCGTGGAGAGTCGCGCGCTCGATCAACTCGATTTAGGGGACAACCACCGCTACACGCATATTAATATTGTCGGCACCCAACTTAACCAGTTAAATTTATCCGATCAAACTCAGCTTGAACGATTGGATGTCTGGAGTGCTTCTCAATTATCTGCATTAGAGCTGCCCAAAACCGAAACCTTGGCATACCTTGGTGTGAGTGGTTCAGCGTTAGTCGAACTGGATATCAGCGATAATCCCCAGATACAGGAGCTTTACGCTCGAAGCACGAAGAAACTTGAGGCTCTGGAGTTGGCCATCCATAGCGAGCTGACGCACTTAGATCTGGAGGCAAGCGCTATCACATCCGTTGACCTTACCAGTGCGGAGAATTTAGCGCATTTAAATTTACAAAGAACTGCAGTTACCGAACTCGATTTATCTCAAAACCCATACATCGAGACATTTGATTTTCGTGAAATGAAATTATCGACATTGGACTTGTCCGACAACCAAGTGCTGACGAGTTTGAATTTTGATGGTTTGCGCTACGGCCGCCCTGATCGGCTTATTTTAGAGAATACCGCCATTGAATCCTTGTCGGTGTTTGGTACACACTTGGTGTCATTAGAACTTTCGGGGAGCACCGCCTTAAAAGAGCTTACATTGGGGGGGCATTCGCTTAGCACGCTTGATTTGAGCGAGCTTAATCAATTGGTGTCGTTATCTTTAAGTCAGAGCGTCGAGCAGTTGGTGTGGCCTGATGTGCGACTAATCAGTCATTTGGCATTGATCGGAGATGCTGGTGAGACGATTAATTTTTCTGATATACCACAATTGCGTAGCTTAAGCCTGCGAGACGCCAGCTTAGACATTTTGATGGAAGGCGGGCTTTCTCAGTTGGAGGTACTTACGGTTGAGCGCGGGGGGCCAGTGGGCGATTTGAATTTGTCGCAGCTGCCAAATTTAAAGGTGCTCTCGATGGTTTTGAATGAGCCAGTAACAATGGATTTGCAAAGTAATGCCGCCTTGGAAACTATTGACGTTTCGGTATTTGCTCCGTATGCAATGGTGCTAGGTGATAAACCGAATTTATTATCGCTTAAGGTGAATGCCCCCTTAAGCGATATTGACTTGGCCTTTTGCCCTCAGTTGGAAGCGTTAGAACTGACGTCAATGAACTTGTTAAATATAGACCTTTCCTTACTGCCTCAGTTGAAAACCTTAAGACTCTCAGGTGATTTTATTGAATCCGTTGACCTTAGCCAAAATACCCAGCTGCAAACTTTGTCACTGTTCCTTAATAATTTAAAATCGATTGCACTTGAAGGTTTGGACGAATTGACGGCGCTGAGTTTAAGCTCTGATCGATTGACCTCCATTGATATTAGTCAAAACCGTCAGCTTAAAATGCTATGGCTATACCTTGAAAGCGTAAAATCGCTAGATCTTAGCAAGCTAACGGTTCTATCTGAATTAGTACTTAAATTACAAAGTTTGGAGGGCCTTGATTTAAGTTATAACCAGGCATTAACCGACTTTACACTGTTCGATAGTCGTTTATCTGAGCTGGATGTTTCTGCACTTGATTCGCTCGAGGCTTTAACTGTTATAGGGGCAAACTCGATAGTGACTTTGGACCTTTCAGCATTAATGCATTTACGCAGACTCGTATTGCGTCAAAACAGCTTTTTAACCTGCGGTTCGGTAATGTTGCCGAGTGTATCAGATCAAGAGCCGGTGTTAGAGTGCAACCATTAGAGCTTGTCAATGATGGTTGGAATGTTTGGAGTGAACGCTAGATTACTAGCGTTCTAGGCTTGCCCTCATTCTTCTCGCACTTGAAATACATAGCCGCTTCGCCTTAGGTGACACATTGTTATTTAGCAAGTATTCAGCCCCAATGAAAACGAAGGAGTAGTAATTCGGAGGCGGCCCAATACTGTGCTTGCTAACTCTGATTACCAAGGCTGAACCTAAGGGCCGAGGAAAAAATATTTTATCCAATAATACTTGCCTCCCACTCCATCAACAGCGTTGCTCAAAGCGTTACATGCCCCGGCATGCGTCCCTTTGAGCGCCTTGTTGAGACAGCGGGCGCCCTCGTCTAATTGGACAAACTATTATTGCTTCGCCCCTAAGCTCGGGGCGACGTGTTTGGGGTGTTCCAACTTGTAGCACTCGCTCTATTTATCCGAGGTCATTCGCCAGAGTTTGGATGTGCCAGATTATGCCGTAATCAGCCTAGCGCTTTCTTCTGCCAGCGCGCCCCCCAAAGCCGCAGATTTTCGCTCAAGCTCTAATGCTAAGCTTGGAAGCTCGCTATGTGAAATGGCAGCATCTGAGGGAATGATAGGTTCAATTTCGGGGGTAAACATGGCATTCTCGCGGCGGTTTTAAGCCCCCTCACGAGAGGCTCAAACAAAAAGGCCAT
>NZ_CEXWTU010000319.1:0-4410 GCF_982758155.1 Marinagarivorans sp.
GCTTCCTCAACAGCGTTGCTCAAAGCGTTACATGCCCCGGCATGCGCCCCTTCGAACGCCTTGTTGAGAAAGCAGGCGCCCCCGTCTAATTGGACAAACTATCATTGCCTCGCCCCTTACTGAATAGTAAATTCAACAGCTTCGCCAGCCTCGGCATGTGGTGCTACCCATACTCTAAATAAACCCGGCTCGAAAACACGCTCAGTCTTATCGTTAAAGAACATCAAGTCTTCGGCCTTTAAGGTAAAGCTTACAACCTGCTTTTGGCCAGGCTTAAGTGCTACGCGCTTAAAACCTTTCAGCTCTTTAATGGGGCGCGTTACCGAGCCAACCACATCCTGTATATACAACTGCACCACCTCGGTTACTGGACGCTTACCAGTATTAGTGATTTCTGCCGTAAACGTGTAAGCCTCTTTACGGGCATAAGGCGTCTTTTGTGTGGTTACTTTTGCGTACTCTACTGTGGAGTAAGATAAACCAAAGCCAAACGGGTATTGCGGAGCAAAGCCAATGTCCATATGGGTCGCGGCATGGCCTAATGAATGCTGGTTAGCCTCCATGGGGTAGTCTTCCATAAAAATAAACGGGCGCGAACTGGGTGGCCGGCCGGTATTCTTTTGGTTGTAGTACATCGGTAACTGGCCTGTTACTTTCGGCCAAGTAATTGGCAGGCGGCCAACCGGCTCTATGTGACCAAACAATAGGTCGCTAATGGCTGGGCCCGCTAGGCTACCGGCGTGCCACGTCATCACTAAGGCATCAATACTGGGTAAAATATCGTGTAGCTCGATAGGACGACCAGCCATTAACACCACTACTAAAGGCTTGCCGGTGGCTTTAAGCGCTGTAATCAGTTGCTCTTGCGCACCGGGTAAACGAATACCTGCGCGGCTGTGTGCCTCGCCCGATAACGCGGCTTCCTCACCGCCCACAAACACGATGACATCAGATTTTTTAGCCGCTTTAACAGCCGCTTTAAAATCGCCAGTATCGTACGAGCGCGAATGCTCTAAAGCACGCACGTAACGTAATTTACCGGTTTCGCTTTTAACAGCCTCTAAAACTGTCACCGAGTTTTTCTTTTCGCCATCCAACACCCATGTACCCATTTGGTCATGTGCGGCATCGGCTAGCGGCCCGATTAAGGCGATTTTTTGGCCCGATTTGAGTGGCAAGATGTCGTTATCGTTTTTCAGCAATACCAAGGATTCAGCCGCAACGGTTTGCGCTACCTTGCGAAACGGTGCACTGTTTTTTACAACCTGGCGCGATGCTTCGGTATAGGGTTGTTCAAACAAACCAAGCTGCTGCTTTAAGCGCAATAGACGGCGTACCTTAACGTCGATTTCGGCTTCAGACACTTTGCCTTCTGCAACTAACGCGGCCAAGTTATCTTGGAAACTGGTACTCACCATTTCCATATCTAAACTCGCTTTGGAGGCCATTAATGCAGCTTCTTTCAAATCGGCTGCAACACCGTGCACCACGGCTTCAATTACAGAATCCCAATCGCTAACCAAAACGCCATCAAAGCCCATTTCTTTACGTAAAATGGTATCCATGGTGTAGCGGTTAACGGATGCTGGAATACCGTTCAAGTCGTTAAAGGCCGTCATGATTGTCGCGGCGCCTGCTTTTATGGCCGCCTCGAAGGGGGGTAAGTACTGGTTATGCAATAAAGGTTCTGGAATGTAGGTTGTGTTGTAGTCGCGGCCCGCTTCGGCAGCGCCATAACCAATAAAGTGCTTTGCGGTTGCCGCTATGCTTGTTGGGTCGGATAAGTCATCGCCTTGATAACCCTCTACCGAAGCAACGCCCATCACCGAGGTTAAATAAGGGTCTTCACCGAAGGATTCCGCAATACGCCCCCAACGGGCATCGCGTGAAATATCGATCATGGGTGCGAAGGTCCAACGAATGCCATCGGCCGATGCCTCTTGCGCGGCGATACGAGCCCCCTGCTTTACGCCTTCGGGGTTCCAGCTAGCCGCTTGGCCCAACGGAATAGGAAAGATCGTTTTATAACCGTGAATAACATCGCGAGCCAACAATAAAGGAACGCCATTGGGGCTTTCTTCAACGGCAATGCGTTGTAACTCATTAGCCACAACCAGCGAATTCGCATTCAAAAACGAGCCGACTTTACCTTGGCGAATCGCCACTTTAATCGCTTCTGGAATCTCGGCAGCAGTGGCCGCCTCTTCAATATGAGACTGCTGTAATTGTCCGATTTTTTGCTCTAAAGTCATCGCCTTTAGCAGCTGATCTATATTGGTAGGTTGCACGGGTGCGTTGGCGAATACCGCGGCACTGCTGGCGCCAATAATGCAACCTGCAAGGAGTGTTGTTATTTTCATGGAAGTACCCTTCACTAAATCGTGAAGCCATATTACTAGGCTTTTACAACGTGTCGCCTCAATAACAGTAAAACATCACATGAGCCGCAAAAAACAAAAGTGCCACTTTATTCAGGCTTATCCTGATACCTTATTCACTAGGTATGACGGGGCCTGCAGCGTATTTCAAATGTTAACGCTGGCGGAGTGCCACCTTTGATGTCGCCAAAAACAACATCGAGCAAGCATAAACCGCAACAAAATAAGAGTACCCATTAAGGTCGAGATAATGGGCACCAAAATAAGGAGGCTCCTAATAAACCGATAAGGGGCGAAGGTAAGGATGTAGAGATCACGCATTAAGAGTGACCTCGTGCTTTTGAAGCTAAGCTTTTTGCGGTTTGAAATCGCGAATGCGTATACCCAGCAAAAGCAAAACCGTAGCATAAACGGCAAAACCTGCACCACAAAACGCCGCGGTATAACCAACGCGAGGCAACCAACCCAACACCGCAAAGCTGGGCAACTGCTGCACGCAAAACCACAAGCCAACCCCCATTACTATACTGGCAATAACCAGCGACGAGCCAAAGCGAAGCCAACCGGCCTCGGGCACAAAAGCTTCGCTTTTCACTAAGCCACGGTACAGCAAGCCGGCATTCAAAAACGCCGAGGCGCACGTTGCTAAAGCCAAACCCGCATGCCCCAGCTGCCATCCAAAATGCAGCGGCACCACAAACAAAACGTTCAAGCCCATATTAGCCACCATAGCAATAATGCCAATACGCACGGGGGTTTTGGTATCTTGGCGGGCAAAGTAACCACTGGCTAACACCTTAATCAGCATAAAAGCGGGTAAGCCCAATGAATAAGCCATTAGGCTGACGCTTGCCATATTCACATCGCGCACCTGCATTTCACCGTATTGAAACAAAGTGAACAGAATGGGTTTGGCGAGTACCACTAATGCAACCGTGGCCGGTAATGCAATCACCAATACACAGCGCAACGCCCAATTGATGGTGTTGGAATAGTGCTCAGAACTGGCGGTATGCTGGCGCGATAACGCCGGTAATATCACCGTAGCAATGGCCACACCAAACACACCCAATGGTAGCTCTGTTAGGCGATCGGAATAAAACAACCAAGACACGCTGCCAGAAGGTAAAAACGAAGCCAGTACGGTATCTAACAACAAATTAATTTGGCTAACCGATACGCCAAAAATGGCCGGCGCCATCAATAACAGCACTTTTTTAACATTAGGGTCGGACCACACCGGCTTAGGCTTAGGTAACAAGCCAAGTTGCGCCACAAAAGGCAGCTGAAAACTAAATTGCAATACCCCCGCCACCAGTACCCCATAGGCCAAAGCCATTGCGGGCTCTGCCATGCGCGGCGCAACAACAACCGCCGCAAGAATTAGAACAACATTCAATAACACCGGGGTAACAGCAGGCACCGCAAAACGATCAAAGCTGTTTAAAATAGCGCCTAAAAAGCCCGCCAGCGAAATAAAAAACAGGTAAGGAAAGGTAATGCGAATAAGATCGCCGGTTAGGGCCATTTTTTCGGGGTTATCGAAGTAGAAACCCGGCGCAAAAACCACAGCCAGCATCGGCGCTGCCACCACACACAAAGCCGTTATCGCCAATAACGAAACACCCAAACAGCCCGCGATATGGTCAATAAATAGTTTAAGCGCACCGCCGGCATTATTGTGCCTAAGCTCGGACAATACCGGTACAAAGGCCTGTGCAAAGGCACCTTCGGCAAATAAACGCCGTAGAAAATTAGGCACTTTAAAGGCAACAAAAAAGGCATCGGCGCCGGCATCAGCCCCTAAATAGCGCGCAAAAACCACGTCACGCACTAAACCTAATACACGCGAAATCATCGTCATTGCACTCACAACCGCACCAGAACGTAGTAATGAAGGCGCTTTGCTAGGCGATGGTTGTGGGGTAGCCGAAGACGACATAAAAGATAACCTAAAAAAGGAGTGACTATTCAGTCATGCGCAAATAGGTCGGCAAACTGATCATTTTTTGTTGCCTTTAAAGTGCCTAAT
>NZ_CEXWTU010000320.1:0-4398 GCF_982758155.1 Marinagarivorans sp.
CCGCACTCAAGGTTAAGGTGCCGTCGTTCAAACCACTCACATCAATATTGCTAATCACATCACTTGCGGTGGCAATGGTGCCGCTACCGGTGACGGCGGTGCCGCCTCCATCTGAGTTAATGGTGTAGCTGTAACTGCTGCCCACTTCGGCGCTAGCAAAGGTAAAGCTTGTGCTAGTGGCATCGGTAGCATCGATAAGCGCATCGTTGAAGCTTACGCTTTGGCCGCTAGGGTTGGTTTTATCCAGGGTTGCCGTGTGCGTTACCGCTGTGGCGGCATTGCTGGCGGCATCGGTGAGCACCACGCTTAAGGTCAGTGTTCCGTCACTTAAGCCGCTCAGATCAAGGCTGCTAATTACATCGGTTGCGGTGGCAAGAGTACCGCTACCGGTCACGTTAGTGCCGCCGCCATCGGAGCTAATGGTATAGCTGTAAGCAGCGCCTACTTCGGCGTTAGCAAAGGTAAAGGCTTGGCTCGCAGCTTCGCTGTTGTTAATCGTCGTATCGTTAAAGCTGACGCTTTGGCCGGCGGGGATCGTGGTATCGATGCTAAAGCCGGTAAGGCTAAGGGTATTGCTGGCATTGCCGGCGGCATCAGTCACGGTGGCGGTACAGTCGCTATACGTGGCATCGCTGAGCGCTGTGCTGTTATCGGGCTGACTAAGGGTAATAGTGCTATTCCCGGCACTAATGGCGCCTTCGCTAGCGCTGCCACAACTGCCGCCAATGGCGAGTGTGCCGGCTTCGGTGGTGCTGAAGGTGACGTTCGGCGTGCTGTCGTTGGCTGGTGTTGTAACAGCCGTAACTTCGGCCACGCTGGGTGCGGTGGTATCGAGGGTGGCGGTGTGCGTAACCGCGCTAGCGGCATTGCCGGCGGTATCGGTTAAGACCACGCTGAGCGTTAAGGTGCCGTCGCTTAAACCACTGAGGTCGAGACTGCTAATCACATCACCCGCTGTGGCAATAGTCCCGCTACCGGTCACGTTAGTGCCGCCGCCGTTAGAGCTAATGGTGTAGCTGTAAGCAGCGCCCACTTCGGCGCTGGCAAAGGTAAAGGCTTGGCTCGTGGTTTCGCTATTGTTAATCGTCGAATCGTTAAAGCTGACGCTATGGCCAGCGGGTGCGGTTTTATCGAGACTTGCGGTATTTGTGGTGGCGCTAGCGGCATTGCCGGCGGCATCGGTTAAGACCACGCTCAGCGTTAAGGTACCGTCGTTTAAACCACTGAGGTCAAGGCTGCTAATTACATCACTAGCGGTGGCGATAGTCCCGCTACCGGTCACGTTAGTACCACCGCCATCGGAGCTAATGGTATAGCTGTAACCGGTGCCCACTTCGGCGCTGGCAAAGGTAAAGGCTTGGCTCGCGGCTTCGCTTGCGTTAATGGTGGCATCGTTAAAGCTGACGCTATGGCCGGCCGGTGCGGTTTGATCCAAGCTCGCGGTGTTGGTTACGGCGCTGGCGGCATTGCCGGCGGTATCGGTCAGTACTGCGCTAACGGTTAAGGTGCCGTCGTTTAAGCCGCTGAGGTTAATGCTGCTAATGGCATCGCTGGCCGTCGCTACAGTGCCGCTACCGGTCACGGCGGTGCCGCCGCCATCCGAGGTAATGGAGTAGCTATAGCTTGCACCCACTTCGGCACTGGCAAAGGTAAAGGTCGCGCTGGTGGCTTCTGCAGCATTCAGGCTGGTATCGCTAAAGCTAATGCTGTGGCCTGCTGGCAGCGCGTTATCGGTACTGGCATTGCTGCTGTCGGCAGTGGTGGTGGCGTTGCCGGCATTATCAGTGGCGGTAGCGCTGATATTCAAATTGCTGCCTTGAGTACTACTGCCATCGAGGGTGTAGGTGGCGGTCCAGGTATCGCTACTGTTGCTCGCGGTTACGGTGGCGCCACCACCGAAGGGGCTGAAGTCCACGGTCACGCCGGTCATGGTGTCGCTGTTGTTATCGCCACTGCCGGTGTTATCCCACGTTGCCGTTACGGTATCGCCGAGTTTATAGGTGCCGGCTAAGCCGGTGGCACCGCTAATGCTGAGGTTGCCATCGGTGACGGTGGGCGCTGTGCTGTCGGCTGTGGCATTGGTGGTATCGGCCACGGTTGTTGTATTGCCGGCGTTGTCTGTTGCGGTGGCTGAAATATTAAGGTTGGTGCTGTCGACGCTACCGGCTACCAATGTATAAGTGGCCGTCCAAGTGCTTGCGCTTTCGCTTGCAGCAACAGCGGCACCGCCACCAAAGGCGGTGAAGTCTACGGTGGCGCTGGCGATTGTATCGCCGTTGTTATCGCCACCGGCGGTGTTGTTCCAGGTTGCGGTAATCACGTCGTCGATTTTGTAGCTGCCGCCAGTACCACTGGCCCCACTAATGGCGAGGTTGCCGCTGGTCAGGGTCGGGGAAACATTATCGACGGTGGCATTGGTGCCATCGGCGGCGGTGGTGTTATTACCGGCGTTGTCGGTTGCTGTAATGCTGATATTGAGGTTGCTGCTATCAATCGCGCCAGCGGTAATGGTGTAGGTCGCTGTCCATGTATCGGATGACGCGCTTGCGACGACGGCCGCGCCGCCGCCAAAGGCACTGAAGTCTACGGTGGCAGCGCTGATGGTATCGGTATTGTTATCGCCGCCAGCGGTATTGTTCCAGGTGGCTGTGACGGTATCGCCGGTTTTGAAGGCGCCGCCAGTACCGCTTGCGCCGCTAATACTCACATTGGCATCGGTGACTGTGGGAGCCGCATTATCGATAGTGGCATTGGTGGAATCTGCCACTGTAGTTGGGCCGCTGGCGTTGGTGGCGGTGGCACTGATGTTCACGTTGGTGCCATCAATAGCGCCTGCTGTAATGGTGTAGGTGGCCGTCCAAGTACCGGATGACTCACTGGCGCTAACGCTGGCGCCGCCGCCAAAAGCACTGAAGTCGACGGTTACGGTGGTGATACCGGTGTTGTTATCACCACTGCCGGTGTTGTCCCAGGTGGCGGTTACGGTATCGCCAATTTTATAAGCGCCGCTTGTGCCGCTGGCACCACTAATGCTGAGGTTGCCATCGGTAACGACGGGGGTTGTTGTGCCCGTTAATTGCGCGCTGGTTACGGCGGTTAAGCCGCCAGAGCTGGCTTGTAAATTAAAGGTCTCGTCGCTGCTGCCGCTGGCGGTGTAGGTAATTTGCAGGCCGGTGTAGGTGGCTACGCCTGATGTGGGCGTGAGCGTAACGGTTGCGCCGCTGCCGTCGGTATCGCCTGTGGTTGTCATGGCTGCACTGCCTGCGCCGTTGATTTCGGCTAAGGCAATGCCGGTGCTATATCCAGTATCCACAACGTTATCGGCATTGACGGCCTGTAAAACGGGCACGGTGGTAAAGCTGGTGGCTTGCGCGCTGACCACAGTTGTTGGCGCGGGTTGAGTGGCAAAAATTAGCTGGGTTGCTACCACATCACTGGTGACGGCGTTGGCATTCAAGCTGCCAAAGTTGGCGCCGACACCGTCTTGATCATTCGCGCTTAAGGTAAAGCTTTGCTGGTCGGCGGTGGCGGTGTAATTCACGGCCGTAAAGGTGGCCACGCCGGCCACGGCCGCGACGGAATTCCCCGTCATTGTACCCAAGCCGTTCTCACTCAGAGTAATGGTTTCGGTAAAGGCGGTATCGGTTAAACCATCGGCATCGACAGCACTCACAACCGGCTGGGTTGTTAATACAAAGCCCGAAACGGAGCCGGCCGGTTGAGTGCTAAAGGCCAGTCCGGTAGCCACTACATCGCTGGTCAGGGCGTTGGCATTCACGGGCGTAAAGTTAGCACCCACACCGTCTTGGTCATTCGCGCTAATCGTAAAGCCTTCTTGATCGCTGGTGGCGGTGTAATTAACGGCGGTAAAAGTCGCCACACCAGCCACGGCCGCAACAGAAGCGCCCGTTAACGAGCCCGCGCCGTTTTCGGTGAGGGTGATGGTTTCGGTGAAACCGGTATCCACCGTGCCATCGCCATCAACAGCGTTCACGACAGGTTGTGTGGTTAAGGTGATACCTGAAACAGAGCCTGCTGGCTGCGTGCCAAACGCCAGCACGGTCGCGACCACATCACTAGTAACGGTGCTCGCATCAACGGTGCCGATATCGGAACCGACGCCGACTTGGTCGTCAGCGGTTAAGGTAAAGTCTTGTTGGTCGACGCTAGCAGTGTAATTCACGGCGGTAAAAGTGGCCACGCCGGCAACCGCTGCAACGGAACCACCGGCCAATGTACCGGCGCTGGCTTCGGTGAGGGTAATGGTTTCGGTAAAGCCGGTATCGGTTAAGCCGTTGGCATCGCGCGCGGTGACTACCGGTTGGGTGCTTAAATTACTGCCGGAAACAGAGCCAGCAGGCTGGGTGGTAAAGACCAAGGTTGTGGCGGCCACATCGC
>NZ_CEXWTU010000321.1:0-4396 GCF_982758155.1 Marinagarivorans sp.
CCCTTAGGGGCGTGCATGAAATAACTTCCCGTTTTTGAATTCCTGGGTGCACGCTTGCCTTCGTTAAAAATATTTGCAATAGCCGGCTATTACGCCCTATTTTCGCCTCGTCAAGCAAGCACCCAAAAACCCAAATTCCAACAACTTATTCAGTGCACGCCCCTTAGCTCTCTGTTAATGCACTATCACAGATTCAATATTCAATACGGCACTAAAATGAGCTTGTAAATCTTGCACAAAAGGTTCTTTTTGCATTTGAGAAATTGCATTTGCCAAGGCCTGTTGGCGTCTATTTTCAGCATCAATCGCAGGCGTCATCATATCTGAGGATATCGCGGCTAATTCAATATGCACTTTAACCGGTGACTGAAAGTAATCATTTAATAAATCATTGAAGCGCTGCTTGTGAGAATCGTCGAACAAAGCACCTTTGTTTTGATCCAGCCAGAAAAAGAAATGGCCATCCTCACAACTCACTAAAGCACAATTAGCCACGGTACTTTGCAGTACCCCCTTAACACCGAGACTATTGTAAACGGATAGCCAATGTTCAGGTTTAATGCTCAGCGGGTCCCGTGGCGCCGCAACTTCAACCACCGGCTGAATGGTTGTAGGCAATATAGGTTTAGTGGGCGGAGCAGAAATCTGAGAAGCCGGCCTTAAGCCCGATAAGCCAGGCGCATTTAATAGCGCCTCAAGGGACTTTTTTGCGGTATCAGCGACCTCGGTATGTTTTGGCGGCGCATTGTCTTGGGCTATCGGTGCTGGCTCGGCCTCCCAAGGTGGAGCCTCTTCAATCATCGGCGGCGCGATCATAGGATCAACGGCTTTATGCATAGCATCGATTGGAGGATTGGTCTCTGGGGTATTTGCCGGTGATAATCTATTTACCGCAGGCTCAGGTGCCCTGTCTGGGTCCGGTATATTAATTACAGGGGCCGCGACCTCTTGCGTCACAGCAACGCTGGACTCTTTACTCAAGGCCTTGGTTGGAACATCCGCAACACCCTGCGGCTTGAACGCCAACATTCGCAGCAGCGTCATCTCTAACCCAGAGCGAGGGTCTGGCGATAGGTGTAAATCGCGACGCCCAATAAGTGCTGTTTGGTAAAAAAGCTGAACATCTTCTGGCGGTAAAAGCTGGCATAATTCTAAAATAGTTTTGCGATCACCGTAGCTATTATCAAGAGCCTCAGGCATTGCTTGCGCAATGGCTAGGCGGTGCAAAAAGGTAATTAGCTCGCCAAGTGCACCGTAATAATCTGGTGCATGCTCAGAAAATTCGGCCACTGCCGTTAAAACTTCAGGACCACTGCCATTAATAAGAGCTCTAACAAGTTTCTCGATTAGCTTGTGGTCGATGGTCCCAAGCATCGCGATTACATCAGTATCTGAGACTTTCCCTCCGCCAAAGGCGATAGCTTGATCCGTTAAACTCAAGGCATCGCGCATACTGCCATCGGCCGAGCGCGCCAACTGCCACAAAGCCGCATCCTCGCAAGGAATGACTTCTTTACCCAAAACAAATTGCAGGTGACTCACAATCCGCTCTGGTGACATATTTTTTAAATTGAACTGCAAACAACGCGACAAGATAGTGACCGGCAATTTCTGCGGATCCGTTGTCGCCAACAAAAATTTTACATGTTCAGGCGGCTCTTCGAGTGTTTTGAGCAGTGCATTAAAGCTGTGGGTAGACAGCATGTGCACTTCATCGATGAGGTATATTTTATAGCGGCCGCGCGTTGGTGCGTATTGAACGTTATCCAATAGCTCGCGTGTATCTTCCACCCGCGTACGCGATGCTGCATCGACCTCGATAAGATCAATAAAGCGCCCTTCAGCAATTTCGAGACATGAAGGGCATTGACCACAAGGTTCAGAACTCACACCGGTTTCGCAGTTGAGACACTTGGCTAAAATACGTGCAATCGTCGTTTTACCAACACCACGCGTTCCCGTAAATAAATAAGCGTGATGCAAGCGATTGTGATCAAGCGCATTAATAAGCGCCTTCAAGACATGCTCTTGCCCCACCATTTCACGAAAAATACGCGGCCGCCACTTACGGGCCAATACTTGATAGCTCACTCGCTCACCCTAATGCGTACACAACGACAACGCACGGTTAAAAATTAGAAGTCAATACAACGGGGCATTATAGCGGAGTTAAGAAGGGGGTTATAGCGGAGCTTGAATATCGGGCAATGATCACTGCCCGATCTGAAGTTACTAGACTTTATTTGACCTTTCAGGTGCAGCCATCAGGGTCGGCTTTATCACCGGCATATTAGAGTCACGCACAACCGGAGCTGGTGACAAAACCGGTTCATCAAGAACCTCCTCACTTAAGTCTTCGGCATCTTTGCGGGGCCTCCCTCGCTTTAAGGGTCTCACACGCTGATTGGCGACTTGCTCAATCTTATCTTTAAATGCATCACCACCCAGTACATGACCCAGCTTAATCGTTTCGGCAATATACTGTGATAAGCGCTGATCGAAATCGTAGCGAAAAAGGCGTCGGTACTCTTGGCAGCGCTCGACGCGTGTATCGCCCAAAGCATCATAGAGGCGATGCTCCACAATCAACGGACTTTGCTCTAAACCCGCATGATGTCGAAAACTAGACCAAGGGTAATCGTTCAGCGAATCACAAAGGCCTCTGAACATGGGTTTAAGCTCAACATAGCGATAACAACTGAGCAAATAAGAGGCACTGTCAATCAAACTGGATTTATAGCGGCCGTCCCATAATGTCCCGGACCGTTTATAACGGTGATTAACATACTGCACATAGCGACGCCCCAAAGACTGCATCAATGACGAGACGCCATTAGCCATTTTAGGGGTTGCAACAATTTGAATCATATTGGGTAGCAAGACATAAGCGTGAACATTCACGTTATATTGCTCGGCGGCTGATTTTAAGCTTTGTAAATAAAACTCATAATCTTCATCATCGAAAAAACACGATAAACCGTTGTGCCCTACCTGGACAATATGCTGAGGGATATCCGCTATCTGTAAGCGGGGCAACCTAGGCATAACGCACTATTCTCCTTTTAGCTGAAACAGTGATGTGTATTGATAATCACAGCGAGGTGACGATTATTATTCAAACCCAAGCCAGCCTTAAATTCAACCACAAGCCGACGCCAAGATTCAAACGCTAACACGCCTTTTAGGGGCGGAACTTTAACTCAAAAAATGAACGACCGCATCCCCCTTCACGCGCTCATTTATCTGTTAGGATGCGTTTACGTCTCAAGTTCACACGAATCCCATGAAGATTTTGACACTATCGACCGCCCGCATCCCCTGCGCCGCACTTTGCCTTTTTATCATTACCGGGTGTAGTACGCTGAAGTGTAATCATTGCACGGTTGATCAACTCAGTGTCGACGGCTTTCCGCCATTATTTGCCTATAGTCAAAACACAAACCAAAACACAGGCTGGAGACACATTTATATTGAGGGTGACGGACGACCTTGGAAGCGCGGCCGCACCCAAAGTACCAACCCGACTAGCCGACAAAAATTGGCCCTAGGCCTAATGCTTATAGACTCACAAGACAGCGTATATTTAGAGCGTCCTTGCTACGGATTTAATAAAACACCACCAATACCATGTAGACCTCTTTGGTGGGCGAGCGCTCGATACAGCCAAGAAGTAGTGGCAGCGCTAGATTCGGCGCTGAACAAGATTCAGCGCCGACATGGAAAAAAACCGCTAGTCTTAATCGGTCATAGTGGTGGCGGGACTCTCGCGATGCTTATCGCCCAGATTCGAGATGATGTTGTTGGGGTAGTTACCGTGGCAGGCAACCTGGATCCAGACGCATGGACAGAGCATCATGGATATTTGCCCCTAAAAGACTCACTCAACCCAAGTAAGCACTCACCACTGCCTGGGTCGATGTTTCGCTGGCATTACGTCGGAACTAAAGATCGCAATATTCCTATGAAAATCACACAACTGGCGACTAAAAACGACACGTCCGCTAATATTATTGAAACAAATAACGACCATAACTGCTGCTGGCTTAAGCAATGGCCAGTAGTACTCGATGAATTGAAAACCCTAGAAAGCTCAGCGAACAAAGAAAGTTCTACCCCCCAATCAACACAGTAGGACAGCCCACTACAATCTTGCCACCATGTGCCGTACTATCCCCCATTCGGGCCGCCGGCTTTTTACAGATCATCACCGTTGTACTACCCATGACTATGACATCCGGTGGGCCCACACAGACACACATACTGCCGAGCGTGGCCGAAGGTAACTTACCGATCAATACCGTGGGGCCGCCGGGTGAGACGATGGGGCCGCCCACGTGGGGAACCGGGCCTGTCGTCATTGGGCAGACGTGCATGTCGGTAATGCGTGATGCGGGTT
>NZ_CEXWTU010000322.1:0-4396 GCF_982758155.1 Marinagarivorans sp.
AGGAGCATAATGTCGTGGAGCAGTTACCGAGGCATGTAACGCTTTGAGCAACGCTACTGAGGAGGCAGGAGGCAAGTATTATTGGATAAAGTATTTTTTCCTCGGCCCTTAGGAGATGGTTATCACAACACGGTCATTTGACGGCGTTAAGGCTATTGAAAGATGGGGTACATTGAACTTTGTAATTAGCCATAAATTAGCCGCAGGCCTTTAGATGCTTAGCTTTACCCTTCCTCCATCCCCGATGCTACCAACAACTATGCGGCTACTTGCCGCCACTAGCCTATTTTGGCTATCGGCCTGTGCCGGGTCCAACGTTGCACCGGGCAGTTCCAGCTCTGCGCTTGCCTCAAGCGCCCCCTTGATTACTTCAAGTAATAACTCAAGTGAAGCCGCTAGCCTCAGTAGCGAAACGGCATCGTCGTCGGCAGCAGTAATGGGTTACCAAAAAGGTGAGTACATTTTAGGCATGGATATTTCGTATTGGTCAGAGCAGCTTGACCAAGGCGCTACTTATATCGATACCGATGGCCAAAGCAAAGATCTCCTGCAACTTTTGAAAAACCACGGTATCAATTTCATTCGCCTGCGTACTTTTGTAGACCCCACATCACCCTTCGGCTATACCTCCACAGCCGGTGGCAGCAATGCGGGCTGCGCAGGTAAAAGCCAAGCCTATAACGGAAAAGAAGACATTATCCGCACCGCGAAACGCGTCAAAGCGGCAGGCATGGGATTTTTACTGGATTTTCATTATTCAGACACCTGGGCCGATCCCGGCAAACAAGTTATCCCTGATGCTTGGCGCAATAGCCGCACCATTGAAGAATTAGCCCAGCAAGTTCGGCTTTACACACGGGATACTTTAGAGGCACTGCGCGCTGAAGATGTACTGCCCGATATGGTACAAATTGGCAATGAAAGCACACCAGGGCTGCTCGTGCATACAACAACAAACAATACCGATTGCTGGGGAAATAACTCCACCCCCAGTAACGGCCCCAATGGTGCTGCCAATGACAACAACTGGAATAACCTTGGGCAATTATTAAAGGCTGGAATCCAAGCGGTGAATGCCGTAAGCCCAGACATTAAAACGTTATTGCATATCGAAAACTTTCATCACCCAGACGGAGTCGAGTGGTGGGTTGATAGCGCGCTGGCACAAGGTGTGAATTTTGATGTTTTAGGTCTGTCCGCTTATGAAGAATTTCAAGGTCCCGCAAGCGCTTGGCGCACAACAATGCAGCGCCTATCAAGTCGTTATCCTGAACTGTCTTTTTCTTTTGTGGAATACAACCCGCGCGGGCGCTTACTGAATGACATTCTGCAAGAAATTCCGGAAGAACGCGGGCTGGGCACTTTTTTCTGGGAGCCTACGGAGTCGGGGTTTTGGGGCAATGCTTTATTTACCCAACAAGGTAACGCCTATCGAGCCAACCCCGAAGATTTCGCCGTTTACGACCAAATGGTACGGGATTATGGCTTACGAAAGATAACGGATTAAAGCCCTACTAACCTATATCCTGTAGGCCCCGGCATGTAACGCTTTGGGCAACGCAGTTGAGGAAGTAGGAGGCAAGCATTATTGGATAAAGTATTTTTTCCTCGGCCCTAATAGCCGGCTATTGCAAAAATTTTTAACGAAGTCAAGCATGCACCCAGGAATTCAAAAACGGGAAGTTATTTAATGCACGCCCCTAAGGCGTTCAGACTGAAGAAAATTCAACTTCCCTCGGGTTAGAGCCACTATTTCATAGTAAAATGATCGCCTAGCAGTTTAGCGAGGCGGAAATGGACAATTTCATTGATACCAATATTAATCAAACGTATTGATGGATGTCAACCATTTTGAGCAGCTAGGCACGAACATTTTTCGATTACCGACTGTAAATTTCCTGGCGACGCCTCAAAGGAGTCAGCGGTACACAGGATAAACTAAAGAGAAGTTCGAGCCTGCTGACTAATATTAATTTTCCGCTGAGCCACCGAGACAAGAACAAAGCCCTCAATACCTACATCAAGCATAGATTAATAATTCTGATTGTATTATTCCATATATCATACGGTCAGCTAGAAAAAACAAGGCTATTTTCAATGTGGTTAAATAACGAGCGCAGTACCAGCACAGCAATAAGCGCTTATCGAAAATCTTTATTACAGCCCAGGCCCAACCATATTGTTATTGACAACCTATTTAACGAATCAAAACTCGATGAAGTTGTTTCCGTTTTACAGCAACCACATCACTGGAAAACACAACAGCACACCTACTCTGCTTTATATGCGGATGATGCCCTGTGGCAAAAAACCAGTAACGACGAGCGTTTTGTACAACGCGATATTTGGCAACGCGCATTAACACCCAGCACCGCCACCACTAACAATCAAGCCCAAAATGTAGCTAACGATTTTTTATCGTTTTTACGCGGGGATATTTTCATGTCTTTTGTGTCGAAAATTTTCAAAACCGAACTCACCGATATTAATGTCGAAAACCCTTTAATCAACACCAACTACTTCCGCTTAAGCTCTACCGATTTCGTGCGACAACATGCTGACGATTCCCCAGGCAGAGAAGTTTGCATGCTGTTGTATATGAATAAAAAATGGGAAGAGCATGCAGGAGGCGAGCTGGTATTTATGGGTAACGGAAAACCTATTCATATTGCACCGCATTACAATCGCTGCGTATTATTCGACCCCTTCTCAAAGGGTTCCGAGCACTGGGTAGCCCCACTAACAGCAGGATATGCCGCCAAATATCGCTATAACGTCACCAGTTGGTACTGGTCTGAATAACATAACCATAACTACCCTCTAAAAGGGTTTATTTGATACAGTAGCAAGCAAACCGCCGCGTCTAAGGGGTGTGCACGAGATAAGTTGCTGGAATTTGGGTTTGTGGGTGCTTGTTTGACGAGGCGAAAATATGGCGGAATAGCCGGCTATTGCAAATATTTTTAACGAAGGCAAGCGTGCACCCAGGAATTCAAAAGCGGAAAGTTATTTCATGCACGGCCCTAAGCGCACTTCACAAAAAATATGTAAGTGACAGCACCATGAAACAATTATTCAGAAAAATTTTCGCACCGCTTCTCAAGGTTTTTGAATCTGGAACCGGCGAATTTAGTTACCGTAAATCCCACCGCACAGCATTAATCGCAGTGGGCGCATTGTTTTGGGTGATTTCAACGATATCGGGAATAGCCGCCAGCGCAATGACAGAAGCTGCCACATGGATTCCTGTTATTGTTTTCTTTTTGGGCGGCATGGTTTGCTTAGTACTGGGCCTGTTAGGCAATGACCGCGCAGTTGCCACAATTTGGGGAAGTAAATAATAAACATGCTTCGATTGGCTCGAGGTAAAGCGGGCCTACCCTACAGGCACCGCTAGATCTTGCCGCCATGCCCGACAAAATACAGGTAGCAGCCACATTCATATACCATACACACCAATAACATAGCCTTAACATCATCACCGCTATCCACCTATCCAGCACTATTACTAAATGACAGACACAAAATGCCATACCCAATAAATCACTCTCACGCCTTCTACCCATATATTCTTTTACTCGCAATCACACTTGCCATTGGCGCTTGTAGTACGGTTAAAAAATCACCTCAAAAAACAAAAGCCCTGACCTACGAAAAGTCATCTTTCCAAGCGCTACCCGGCTGGAGCACCTCCAACCAGCAGGGCGCACTGCTCGCTTTTAAAAATTCTTGTAGCAAAATATTAAAAAGTAAAACCCTTGGGGCGCGCCAAAACCAACCAACACTTTCGCTAAGCGATCTTAAATATACCTGTACACAGGCACTCGAATGGCAGGGTAATGCGCGTAATTATTTCGAAAACCACTTTGAAGTTTATGCAGCAAGCTTTAATGGCGCACGCGATAGTTTTTTCACTGGCTATTACGAGCCAGAATTAAAAGCCTCACTCACGCAAAAAGCAGGGTTTAATACGCCCATCCACGCTCTACCCGATGACATGATGACTGTTAACCTGAGTGACTTTGATCAGGAATGGGAAAGCAACAAACTTTGGGGCCGCATCGAAGGTAAGCAACTTAAACCCTATTGGACCCGCGAAGAAATTCACCGCAAGAACATTCCCACCGAAACCATCGCATGGGCAGCCGATAGCGTGGATGTGTTCTTTTTACACATTCAAGGCTCTGGTTTACTAACCTTAGGCAGCGGCGAACAAATGAGAGTAGGCTTTGCCGGTCGCAATGGCCAACCCTATACCGCAATTGGTAAACCGCTGATTGAGCAAGGCGAATTAGACGCCGCCACGGTATCTATGCAAAGCATTCGCACATGGCTTGCGCAAAATCCCGATCGCGCCCAAAGCATTATGAACCTCAATAAATCCTATATCTTTTTT
>NZ_CEXWTU010000323.1:0-4386 GCF_982758155.1 Marinagarivorans sp.
GCTGGCCGCTCAATGTAGCCGTTATCTGTTACGTCACCATTTCCCGCCGTTTTAACGGGGTTAACTTTATCGTGCGACCTTAAAGTTAACGCGATTTCAATAGCCCTTACATCTCTAAGATCAGCTTCGGCCGCCGTAGGTGCCACGTTATCATCGTTCGCTTTAATCATGGTTAATTCCATGTGACTGACTCCCATAGCTAACTCTTCAGAACGCGTGCTGCCATCCGGTAATATTACCTCACGCTTAAGCGCTGGCATGCCAGTAACAACGGAAGATTCGCCAATATAGTAGGCGTGTACTTGCACCGGGCTAACCCGCGAACCGGCAGTAAAGTTTTGCTTTGCAAAAGAACCTTCAGGTTTTTCACCACTGCCCCATATAAATACATTGGCAAGCTCGCAACCGGAAGATACCAAGGCAACGGGTTCGTCATCCGAAATCGCACCATTGCCAATGGCGGTAATATCGCTTGTTTTAGCCAAGCTAGCTGGCAACATAAATTCACGATTTGGATCGGTGTGACGAATAATTAAAACATCTTTTCCAGCCATAACATCACCCCTAAACTGCGCTGGGAATTTAGAAGGATCTTTAATTACCTCAACACCAAGCACCTTTGAGCCGCGCGCCAGATAATCGGCTAAAGCAGCAGTGGTTACAGACGATTCTATTTCACCACTACTCTCTGGCATACAACCAAAATAGCCCGCCATTTTCACTTCGCGCCCAAGAGTATCCAGCGCAAAACGAGCATTTTCTTGGATTTGAGATATCGCTTGGTTATCCAAATAACTGCGCTTACTACTGATTACCACCTGAATAACACCATTTAATATGATTAGCCCTATTAGCATCGCGATCATTAATTCAATCAATGAAAAACCCGACATTGTCTTTTTACTGGTTACGTTCATCTTATAAACTCGTGAATAGCACATAGGTAATATCTTCACTATCATCAGCCTTCTGCTCATTAACCAATGACTGCTGGGGATAAGTAATTGTAATTTTAAAAGTGGTTCCGTTTTCTCCAACTTTCGTTACATCTCCAACGCCACCGGGAAGAGAATCCGAAACGTTAGCCTTCCAATCATTAAGCTTCTTAAATACTTGCGCTACCGCAGGGGATTCAAGCGAAGCATCATCTAAAGCAGGATCTAGCATATTATTACGCATACGTTCAGCAGCATCATTAGCCAAAAACAACGCCTGAGTCCCACCGTAAGATTGTTGATTTAGCTTAAGGGATTCCGCCTGCATGGCCAAAACACCCAGCAGCCCTACGCCCAGTAAAAACAACGCAATTAAAACCTCAATTAACGAAGCGCCTTTTTGTAATTTCATTTTCTTTTGCAAATTCACTATTAGCATCCCAAAACAATAGTTTTCTTGTTATCACCATCAACCAAATAGGCTTCTTTTGAAATACCGGCCTTATCGGTGCGATAAGCACGGCCACTAAATTCAACGGTTACACCACGTACCACATCGACTCCGCCAGTGGGGCTGCACGCAGAAAATATGTAGCGCACCTGATCACGGTTATAGCCTTGCGCATTGAATGTAATAGAGGTGGCATCGACATCCCCCTCTGTTTTGAGAGATATCGGATAACTCTCCGCATTATTAAACGTCGCCAAGGCAGTACCGTTCGAATCCATAATAAGCCACCCACCAGACCAATCAACAGATGAGCAAGCCGTATTAGCACAAACACTTACCTCACGCCCACGGCTTGCAGCCTCTGTTCTGGCAGTGATTACAGCTGTTGCAAAACCATCCACTAAACTTTCAATATTTGATTTGACAACCATTCTCTGAAACGAAGGCGCCGCAGTAGCTAATAAAATTGCAGCAATCGCAATAACAATCATCACTTCAATTAATGTCATACCTTTGTATGATTTTATAGACCTCAAAACCGGCACCTTTATATTTGGTAGTTAGACCACCAAATTAGAATTAACGTATTATTGTAAGTCAACATAAGCCCTTCAGGCCCTGCAGCTCAAGTACTATGTTTAATGAAACGTGACATATTGACGCTTTTTTGACTGCAAAGACATTCAAATAAAACCACAGGAGCGTACTTTAGAATTGAACGGACACTCAATACTAAAGACTTAGTCGCTCAATGTCTTATACATAATAATCAAAAAATGATCAAAAAATAACCGGCAAAACTCTAGGTATCGCCAAGGCGCACTAATTTGGGGTCGAAGAGGTATGACAAATATTGTTCCGTGATGTAGCTCACGCTTTAGTGTGGCAGCCAAAATATGGGCAACTAAACGGAGCGTCGCAATAAAATGAGGCCGATAAAGAAGCTTACGCCGATTGGCGCGAGCACAGCGATAAGAGGGGAAAAGCCGAAAAGTAAGCTACTGGGGCCCAGTAAATCTTGTGTGGTTTGAAAAACAATACCAACAATCACACCGGCAAAAACACGGAAGCCCATAGTCACTTGGCGCAAGGGGCCAAAGACAAACGAAATAGCAATCATAACCAAGCTGAGCGTCGCGAGTGGCTGAAATAGTTTTTGCCAAAAAGCCAAGCGATACTCTAATCCGCTCTGCCCCTGCTTTTCTAGGTAGCCGGCATAGGGCAAAAGTTTTTGCATGGGCAAACCACTTGGCTGAAGTGCAATAACCGACAATAAGCGTGGTGATATTTCAGACTCCCACCGGCGGGAATCAAAGTGCTCGGTTTCAACACCCTCTGCTGTTAGGGTCGTTACAACCCCCTCTTGCTCAAACCAATGACTCCCTTGGAAAATAGCCGACTCAACGTAAGTCATTGTTAGTAGGCGTCCCTTGGTATCGAATAACATGCGTGTCATGCCGAGCAACTTACCGTTTGGCAGCACCGCACTAAAATGCATATATTCTTGCCCCTCTCGGTTCCAAACACCTCGCTGCCCGGTTAAAGCTGTCGCATGCCCTAAAGCAATCGCACGACGACTTTGTGCATATTGATCAAGCGTAGGCGTAACGTACTCACCCAATAAAACGGCCACAATAATCAAACCCAACACTGGCCGCATTACAGCCCAAATAATCCGCTTAACCGAGACTCCTGCCGCGCGAATGACTGTCAACTCACTGGTATTCGCTAGTAAACCTAAACCAATCAGGCACCCGACCAAAGACGCTAGCGGGAGAAATTCATACACGCTAGAAGGTACAGACAGCAGCGTGAAGACTACAGCTTCAGAAAAAGTATAATCGGCACCAATGTTGTCGAGCTGATCGATCAACATCGCAATCACATCAAGAGCAACGACAACCAATAGCACCACTAAAATAGCGCCGGCGACCGAAACACCGATGTAATGGTTAATCCTACGCATTCGATCCACCCTCACTTAATGTTGACGACGGCGTATTAGGTGCCGATGTTTTTCTTCGCGGCAACCGAAGTGCCGGCCATACCAACATCACCAACGCTAAATTCAAGAAACCCAAATGCACAACCCAAAGCAACCAAGGTGTTGGCGCCTTACCCTCATCCAAAAGCCCTCTAGCCGCATTGCACGCCACCAAATAAATAACATACAGTAAAATGGCGGGAATCATTTTTGCGTAGCGCCCACGTCGTGGCTGGGTGCGACTTAAAGGGACAGCAAGCAAGGCCACAATCATCACTAATGCCGGCATCGACAAACGCCACTGTAGCGCCGAGTTGGCCTGTGGTGTATTTTCCGCCAATAATTCACGCGTTGTCATTGCATCAATAATATCGCGCTGCTTCGCCTTATAGTCGCTATCTGGCAAAAACTGCGCATACGAGCGAAAGCTAACAACTTCATAATTAGATTGGCCTGGGGTACCATGATATTGATAGCCATCACTCAATACCAAGTAACGGCGCCCAGACAACTGATCAACAATGGTTTCGCCCGTTTTAGCGGTCATTAAAGAAACGCGGCGCTCTTGGTCCCCTGGGCTCGCCAAAAAAACACTCTGCAAACGCTTTTTATCTTCACTCACGCCCTCAGCGTAAGATACCCCTCCGCCGCTAAGGCGATGGAAGTATGCAGGCTTAAGTGTTTCAAACTCTGTACGGCTGCGCTGCTCCTCAATAAGAACCGAAGACGCTTTTGCCCCTACGGGGCCGAGGTACAAACTAAAGAACCCAACCAAACAAGCAACACCCAGCGCGATAACCACTGTATATGCGACTAATTGCCGCTCACTCATCCCGCAGGCCTTTAAGACAGTCATTTCGCTATCCACATAAAGCCGCCCATAAGCTAATAAAATGCCGATGAAAAGCGCAAGCGGGATAATGAGTTCAAGATATGACGGGAGACGAAAGCCCATTAGTGTAAATAACACCGAAGCTTCTAATTTACCGGCAACGGCCTCCGCTAAATACCGCACG
>NZ_CEXWTU010000324.1:0-4336 GCF_982758155.1 Marinagarivorans sp.
CAAAGCTATTAGCGAAGGAAAAACTGGTTAAAAAGTCACCTTGAAAGGGCTGGTTAAAACACTTAAGGAAGATCACAAAGAATAATCTAGGCCATCTTCTCTGTTAGGCGTAGATTATTCTCATGGGTAGCAGCAATAGCACGATTAGGGATACCTGCGCATAGGTAGAAAAAATCTATCAGGGTCGATAAAACCGGAAAGCGTTCAGATCTATTTTTTACAAACAGTATATTGCGATATTCACCATCATATTTAATATTCGCATAAAGATGATTAGCCTCAACACTCACAATGGTTTTTCGCAACTTATTGAAGTCTGCACTAAACATAGAATCAATAAGGCTAGACTGCCCATAATCAAATTGACCATGCAAAAAGGGAACTGAACAGCAAGCACGGCAGACATCTTCAACGGTCATTTCTGGATGTGTTTTTGGGGTAATAATAACAAAACGATTTTTTATTTTGCAAAAAGAATGGCAGCGTAAGTTCTTATCAAAATCGCTGAAGCGTAAATCAAGGAACTGCCGTTCGAAGAAAATCGACAATGTTTGCGTTAACAGTTCGTTACAAAAAAATGCTCGACTTTTATGCTCTCTCAAAAAAATATATTTTAAGAAACGTAAAATACCACCTTTATGTAACTGCCTAACCTGGAGTTCGTATTCACTATATCCTTTAGCATTAAAGCCACCTTCTGTTGCCGCTATATACATAAAGTACGAAACACTGCTGGCAGAGATTAGGTTTATTTCAGCTAACGCCTGTAAACGCTCACGTCCTAACTGGCGCAACATAGGAAACTGCGAAGTCCCATTCGGCCCAGTTCCCGCCAAAGTAACAACATTGCGGGCGCACGCGGGCATACGCTTAATAAATTCACTAATATGCTGATTATCCATAACCTATCCTCGGCTCTTTAGCGTGGTAGTTACTCTCAAAAAAATACAGCGCGGAAGCCATAACTGTTAATGAAAGTCCTTTCATACCTCCCAACATAATAAACCAGTTAACCTTATGGTCAATGACTTCTATGGGCTTATGACAAAAGTGAGTATTCGATCAACAACGATGTAAACTATAATGACCCCAACTGTATAGACACTAAAATTGAAAGGGTCAAGAAAGCCAATGGCATCTATTGGCGAATTATGGCAAGGGAATAATCTTTTAATATCAATTAGCACGCCAAACTAATTAACTTGATTACTAAAGTCGCTAAAATGCGGGGATCGCCTTGGCGCGTAAAAAAACTCATCTCGATCAATAACGCCAAACAAATGACATCAAAAACCTTAAGTTTTCACGTAAAAACTTCTGAGCTTTCAGCCAAGTCGCCAAAGTGTGTAGATCAGAAAAGGTAGGCGTACCTAAAATGCGCCTACGACAAGAAGCCAAATGATATTTTTCAACGAATAGGAAGGGACACTTACCTCCCTAAAGCGGCTTTCTACGAAGCAGCATCAACAAGGCCTTACGGCCGATGACCATAGCGGGGTAAAGGTACTTTACCGTTGTTGCATTGCTAAACAGCATCGCATTGAAGCGATTAAAAGTGTTATGAGGCGTAGAAAGTGTGGCCATCATATGGACCGCCTTATCACCGTAGAACAACTGCCCCTGATAACTCAACAACATGCCATCATTTAAGTTATAGCCTTTGGCTTTTAAGTCTGCCAATAGCAAAGGGTGCTCCCGACAATCGAGTAAAACCACGTCGCCCACTGTCTCACGAAAGCGCACAAAACGAGTGTAGCGTGAGCACACAGGGCAATCGCCGTCATACAATACGTATGTCGCTTTATCGCTGAGATCGCTCAATAGTTTCATAAGAATAGATCTCGCCAAGGGGACTCATAAGCCACCAGCGCCAACATCGATACAAGGTAAGCTAACGACAAGCGCGGATAGCTAGGCGCACTAAAGGTATAACATAATATGCAGATTAACCAACCAAAGCCGATAAAAGGTGCCGCAATATAGGTACTGTGTATAAATGCCAACATCAATAGATGAAATACAATTTGTGCTTTGCGCTGGTTAAAAAAACCAAGTAGCTCTAATACAAATTGAATGGCTAAATTCCACACTGTCACGGCCATGGCCAAAGCGCTGTACAAAGCACCCACGGGCAATACGACACTCGCCACCGATAAAGTCACCGCAGGATTCTGAATAGCACTAATTGTTTGATTGGTCAGTAAGGGCAAATGCGGGTCGACCCCCGCTATCGCTAATAAAAATTGAAAATAGCTTTCCGTCAATAGCGCCATCTCAAAAAAAGAACCGTCCATATACGTTGGCGATAACAACTTTTGAATACATGCGCCAAGCATCGTGAACATTACCAAAAAGCGCGCATTAAAAACTAAAATTTGTTTTTTATAGCCCGTATCATTCGCCCAATGGGCAAACGCTAAAACCCACAACCAGTAAGTCGTTAAAAATTTATGATTCGCGACAGGATGCCAATGTTTAGCCACAATAACACTGGCCAATGCCGCCACTGCAAACCACGCTAAACTACTGCTTAGTAATGGCCGATACAACAACCCCGCCACCAAGAATAATTGAATGACGCGTGTAAATTCTTGATGCGAGTACGGATAAAAAACCAACAGCAGCAATGTTAATAAACTAACAAACTCGTAGGGCGTCCAACGCGCAATCGTGGAATGGCAAGTCTCCACAACGTCATCAACAATACTCAGAATTTTTTTCAGCAAAGACGTTTTTTCCGCATTAGAGTTCACGTTGACTCTCCTTGATAACGACGGGCCTTAAGGTGTTCAACGCACGATCGTAGCGAATCTCCCCGTACTCTACGCGTACAGCCACCAACTCAGCGAGCAAGGTACCTTGAAAATTTAATTTTTTGACCTCACGAGACAAAACTTTGTCTCCCTTTTCGTTTTGAGCATATAAAGGCTGTAAATCTTCGCTATAGCGCCAGCGCAGTGAGGACACGTGCCGCAATAAAACCGCTATATTTTTGTCGCTAGGCTCGGTTGTCACTCGGTACTTCAGTTCACTTATACCCCGCCCTGTTTCCAATATCGGCAAAGACTCCCCAGAACGGTCCACACCAAAAACGTGGATAAAACGTGCGCGCGAGGGGCGATCCCATGCGGCAAACATCCCCATACCGCCACCCTTCCATGTCGACAAATCATAAAAGTGCTGCCTAAGTAATTGATTACCCAAGATCGCAATAGCGATAACGGGAATCACATAGATCAGTCCGCGCTCGACTTTTTTTCGCATTGAATAAAACCCTCTATTTTTCATTGTAATCGTATCGCCCAACACGCCAATGCATACATTGAATTAATCCTTTGCATTTATAATACGCCTCGGTACTTCTTTAGTAAGCCATTATCCCTACGCTTCGTTGAGCGTCAATTTTCGCTTATAGCCCAAAATAAATATCTGCTCATAATGATTAATGAGTAATAAGACGGGAGAAGTTTAATAACTTGCTGAACGCATAAAACCCAAAAATAGTTAAAATTGTCTAAAAAAGGTATTCGTTCCAATCAATTCGGCAAGCCCGCAGTGACGACGGTCACAGACTATGGTTTAATCTCGCCAAGTTATCACGTCTTCATTTTGAGGTGTAAAGCATTGAGCATTCGTGAGTGCGCTCCGACCGTTGTCGAGCGCCCAGACACAAAAGGACCGTTTGTACTGCGCTCATTTGAGCAAGACGAAAGCTACACCATTTCCAACGATACTGTCGTTGGTCGTGAGCTTGACTGCGCAGTGTGCCTTCAGTTTTCCAAAGTATCGCGTTACCACGCCAAGTTTGTTGTTGCCGGGAATAGTCTTCACATTGAAGATTTACAATCCAGTAACGGCACCTACATTAATGGTAAGCGGATCCTCACGCGTACACTCATTTCCATTGGTGATGAAATTACCTTTGGTGATCAGCGCTACCGCATGACGACAGAAAGTGCGGGCCATAGCCAAGCCACGCAACTGTTTGTACCCTCCGGCATTAAACCTCAGAACACCAATGGTGAATCTCTTTTTCAGCCCTCTCTGGTATCGTCAGAGCCCGCCGCGCCGCAACCCAATATCGCCCCCCGGCAAGCGGCCGCATATAGGCAGCCAGTACAACCGGTCGAGCGGCCTACCGCTGAAAATAACCGAGAAGAAACCTCGACCCGCTTATATTCACCGGGCCAAATTATGTCGATGGCCCAACGCAACCTCGACCACCACGCCGATCTAGACATTGGCAGCGGTCCGCGCTTTGTGATACTCACCGCGCCATTGCGAGGGCAAATTTGTAATATTGGCTTGCCAGAAGCCGGTAGCTCACTGTCTGTCG
>NZ_CEXWTU010000325.1:0-4336 GCF_982758155.1 Marinagarivorans sp.
TCCCAGAGGCAAAGATAAGCTCGGCAATGGCCGCGGTAGCTGGGGTTTCGCCGGTTTTCCAAACGCCCATCTCTAAGCCCTTCTGATATAACCGATCTATATTTACGCCCTTACCATCGTCTTTAACGTGTATTCGCAGGTTGTCGCCTCGCAAACTGGTAAAAACGTCGATGCGTCCTGGGCCAGGCTTACCTTGTTTTTCGCGATCTTCAGGGGACTCGATGCCGTGGTCGACGCTGTTGCGCAATATATGTGCAAAGACATTATTAAGCAGTTCGTGAGCGCTAGACTTAATGCGAACGTTACTGTCGTCGATCATCACTTTTGGATCGGCTTTACCCAGTTGTTTGGCAATAGAGGGCAGGGAGTTGACGATATCAGCTAACACTTTACTCATTGTGTTGGAAAGGGCGATATTTAAAAGAATGCTAGCGGATTGGAGTTGTGTTGATCTGCCGGCTTCAGGGTAAGTCTTGGACACCTCTGAAATACATTTTTGAATGTGAGCAATAGTGCCTACATCCAGGAGCGGATTCTCTGACTCGTCGGCACTGTTATCGCCGCGTCCAAGAACATCATAATAAACGGCTGCATACTCTTTGGCTGCTAACTCTACTTTAACAAGATCGTCGAGTAAAATTTGTTGTTCCCACGGGTACTCATCAGAGGCTTTTAGCTCGCTATAGGTTGTTTCAACATTATGCACGACATCACTGTAATAACTAAAACCGTAGGTTCGGCAGTTGCCTTTAATCGTGTGCATGTTTCTGAAGAGTAGGGCGATAACGTCGAGGTCTTTTTGGGGGGACGCTTGAATTTTTTCCCTGTTTTCTTGAATGAATTTTCTGGCCGATTCTTCAAAGGCCAGGTATTTTTTATTGGGCACTTTAATGAGTTGGGAAATAATATTCAGCTCTCGTTTTTGCGCGAGCGCCGCACCCTCCGCTTGTTTTAGTGCCGTAACATCACGTACGGATACCATGAGCTTTGATACGCAATCATCGATAATAATAGGGTCCCAGTCGAGCGATAGATGTTGCGTTGCTTGTTCGCGTGTAATGCTATATTCCGTGGGAAGTAGATTGGAATTAAAGCTGAAGTTCATTTCGTCTTCGCCGATGATGGATTTAATGGCTTCTTTGGCTTGGTTAAGGCTGTCGCCACCAATGTTGGCTCCTGTAAACAGCAAATCCATAGCATTGCGCGCTGCAATTTCTTTGGTGTGAAAAATATCCTCTAAAAAGGATGAGTATTCTGGGTGAATATTACCGCTGGGTTCAACGGTAAATAAACCTTGTCGCATATTGCCTAGCATGGCTTGAATGTCGTGGTTCTTCTCACGGAGTTCGCTAGTTCGTTCAGCAACTTTAACTTCAAGTTTTTGTTTTTGTCGCTCTATGATTTTACGTTTTTTACGTTGCGCGTATATGAATCTTAAAATGGTGCCGAGAATAGCGAGTACGTATAACGTATATGCCCACCAAGTTTTCCACGGCGGCGGTAATTGAATAATAGTGATTGATTTCCCTTCTTCATTCCAAACACCATCATTATTGCTGCCTTTTACTTTAAAAACATAACTGCCGCCATCAAGGTTCGTGTAAAGCGCAGAGCGTTGGTTACCGACTTCTCGCCAGTTTTTATCGAAGCCTTCGAGTTTGTAGGCGTATTGGTTCTTATCGGAATCTCGATAGTTTAATGCTGAAAAATTAAACGAGAACATATTCTTTTTGTAGTCGAGGGTGATTGTGTTGGTTAGATTAACGGTCTTGCTCAATAGCTTGTCTGGGCCATTGACGGCAATAGATTTTGTAAAGACTTTGAAGTCCGTTAATGTTACTGGCGGCGGCAGTTCGTTAGTACTTAATTCGCTAATGTTAAAGAGGCGTACGCCGTTGGTGCCGCCAAAAATAACTTCACCGCGTTGGCTAATAAGAACTGAACCTGTATTAAACCCTCCAAGTTGTTGCCCCCCAGCGCGTTTGTAATTGTTAACACTTTTTGTGTCCGGGTTGAACATGACAATGCCGTTATTTGTGCCTAGCCATAGATTGCCGTTAGCATCTTCTGTAATGCTGCGAATGCCGTTGTCTACAAAATTTTCATTATTACCGTACACGGTGAAGCTGATGTTGTCGTTGTCGTCATTGAGTTGGTTTAGGCCCCAATCTGTACCAAACCATAGCCTCTTTTTACTATCTTCAAATATGCATAGTACGGAGTTGTTTGAAAGGCTATTGGGGTCGTCGTCACTAGCGGTGATGCGTTGGCCTTTGGCCGTTTCTCGATCAAACAAATCAAGACCGTTTGCCGTGCCCACCCAAAAACGATTCTTCGAGTCTTCAAAGGTTGTCCAAACGAGTTGGTTTGATATTGTTGTGGGTATTGCTCTGTCATGAGAATAGTTGGTGAATGTGCCAGTATCTTGATTGTAAAGGCTTAGTCCGCCACTATGAGTACCAATCCAAATCTCTCCTTTTTTGTCCTCGTAAATATTCCAAACGGCTTCATCATTTAAGGCTTTATAAGTACCAGAACCTTGTCCTTTTAAATTGAGGTCGAAAGGTATTTTGTCGAAATTATCTGTGGTGGGGTTGTAACGATTAACGGCGCCTCCCCATGTGCCTACCCAGAAATTGCCTTTAGAGTCCATTAATGACGATAATATGGCATTACTACTGATTTTTTTGTCAGCAACTTGGTAGTGGGTGAAGGTATTAGCGAATCGATCAAAATAACTTACGCCACCACCATCGGTACCTAGCCACAAGTTACCCTTGTCATCTTCTTGCAGGGTTAGAACTGAGTTGTGCGGTAAGCTGTTAGTGTTGTTGGGGTCGCTGTTGTATAGAGAAATAGCGCCTGAGGAGCGGTCGAAAAAGTTAATGCCAGCAGGGTAGGTGCCGACCCAGAGGTCGCCATTGCGGTCTTCAAAAATAGCGCGGGTCGAGTTGGACGCCAGTGACCCTTTTTGACCTTTTTGATGGGAAAATCGAATAAAACGGTCATTGACCTTGTCGTAGAGATTAAGGCCTCCGCCGTCGGTGCCAACCCAGTTAAAACCTTTTGAGTCAATCGTGACTTCTCGGATTAAATTGGCCCCGATTGAAAAATTATCGGTTGGGTCATGTTGGTACTTTTTAAAGATTTTTGTTTTGGTGTTGAATTTATAAATTCCGCTATGGCTACCGGCCCATATATTTCCGTCGCTATCAAATTCTATGGCCCAGATATCGTTGTCGGGGAGGTTGTTGATATCGTCGGGGTTCGGCAGGTACGCGCTAAAGCTTTTATTTTTCCAATTGAAATAATGTAGCCCCTTTTCATTGGCTAACCAGAAGTTACCGTTAGGGTCGCGAATAATGTCGTGAATTACATTGTTATTCAGTGCGCCTTGAGTGGTGTCCATGTCATAAATAGTGACATTGCTGTTATCGGAGCTGATAACGGTTAGCCCAGCATAAGAGGCTATGATTATTTCGCCGGTGCTAGCTTCAATAATTTTATTAATCGTGCCGGTATCAATGTTTTTTTTGCTGTCTTTTACCTCTTCGAGTTTCTTGAACACTTGGTTTTCTCTATCAAACCACAATACGCCTGTGCGTGTGGCTACCCATAGGCGCTGGCGGCTGTCTTCAAATAAGTCGACGGCTTGTGTGGCTAATATATTCTGGCTGCTGTCTTGGTTATCCACTTGTACTTCAAAGGGCAAAAATTCGCTGCCGTCATACCTCAGTATAGCGTTTCGCCCCCCTAGCCATATGTAGCCTTGGTAGTCTTGCAGTGTAACTTCTACCTCGCCAATATTAATGTCTTTGTTGTTAAATAAATCTTGGAAATAAATCTTTTCGGGATAACTGGTTTTAACGTCATCGGCGGCGATAGCCTGCTCAAAATGACTTCCCGTAAATGCGATAACAGTAGCCGCCACGATTTTCTTCATTGCTGCTGCGCGTATGCCCAAGAATGGCTCGAATAGCTGGCTACTTAAGGTTTTAATACGCTTTAGGATGGAGGAATGAAGGGCCAGCATAGCGTGTCTCAATAACAATTAGTTCACTTGTAGGTATAGACTGTGACGCGGGGTTTTGATCTAACGCGTTGGTATAGGTTTTTGTTTTTTTAGATGATCTGCTAATAACGTATGGATAAGGGCGGCAAATAGTCGCCCGACAGCTAATGTGACGATACTAAGCCCTAACGTAGTATTAGGTTTTGAGTTCAGAAGCTTTTAGGGTGGTATTTATAGCATTGAATGGAGATTTTTTTGGATTGATACTGGTCACTCTAGGTGAGATCCAGAAAAATTGAGTACGACGCTAGAAATGCTGCTATA
>NZ_CEXWTU010000326.1:0-4309 GCF_982758155.1 Marinagarivorans sp.
CGTGAAAATCGACGAGGTGCGCAAGGAGGTTAAATCCGAGGTTGCATCGGTCAGAGCCGACATGAAGAAAGAGATGAATTGCTGGAAAACTGAATTGTTCGACTTTGGCGCTAAGGTCGGCCATGTCGACGTTGCCTTCGTCATCACATTTAATTACGACCACTTTCATACTGACCATTTGAGCTGAGGCCGGATTAGTGCCGTGCGCCGAAGCGGGAATTAAGCAAATGGTGCGTTGGTCTTCGCCTTTGGATTCGAAATATTTTTTAATCGCTACAAGCCCTGCGTATTCCCCTTGCGAGCCGGCATTGGGTTGTAAGCTAATGGCATCGTAACCGGTGCAGGCTTTGAGCATATCCTGTAGCTGTTCGAATAGCGCGCTGTAACCTTTGGCTTGGCTAATGGGTGCGAAGGGGTGCATGCGGCCAAATTCGGGCCAGGTGACGGGAATCATCTCGGCAGCGGCGTTGAGCTTCATGGTGCACGAGCCCAGTGGGATCATGGCGTGGTTGAGTGCGATATCACGAGACTCTAAGCGTTTGAGATAACGCATCATCTCTGTTTCGCTGTGGTAAGTGTTGAACACGGGGTGGCTAAGAATGGCGTCGGTGCGGGTTTGTTCGGCCGGAAGAGTCACGAGTGTATTGGCGGCATCGACGAGCTCGGCGGTTTTATCGTTGCTGGCAAAAATGGCGAGCAGGGCGTCTACGTCGCTACTGTGTGTTGTTTCGTTCAGGCTAATGGATAAGCGGTTGTTATCAATTAAACGTACATTCATGCCGTTGCTTTCGGCTGACTCTGCCAAGGCTTTGGCTTTCGGCGTGGTGATGGTAATGGTATCGAAAAAGGTATCGTGGGCTAATTCGAAGCCTGCTTGGCGAATGCCTTGGGCTAATGTTTTGGTTAATAGGTGTACGCGCTTGGCAATGCGCTTTAGGCCTTCTGGGCCGTGGTACATCGCATAAAAGGTGCTTAGCAGCGCAAGCAGTACTTGCGATGTGCAAATGTTGGAGTTGGCTTTTTCGCGGCGAATATGTTGTTCGCGGGTTTGCATGGCCATGCGCAGTGCTTGTTTGCCGCGGGCATCAATGGAAACGCCAATTATGCGGCCAGGGGATGAGCGCTTGTAAGCATCGCGGAAGGCAAAAAAGGCCGCGTGCGGGCCACCAAAGCCCATGGGTATCCCAAAGCGCTGGTTGCAACCAATAACAATATCGGCACCTTGTTTACCCGGCGCTTCAAGCAGTACCAAGCTTAGAATGTCGGCGGCCACGGTAATGAGCGCATTGTGTGCGTGTACGGTTTGCGCGAGTTCGGTAATGTTGTGTATTTGGCCGGTAGTGCTGGGGTATTGAATGAGTGCGCCGAAGTAGTCGTGTTCGGCGAGGGTGCTCACATCATCAACAATCACATCAAAACCGAAATGCTCGGCGCGGGTTTGCACCACGGCGATGGTTTGTGGGTGCACATCGCTGGCGACAAAATAGGTGTTACTTTTGCTTTTTTTGTTAACGCGCTTACTCATGGCCATGGCTTCGGCGGCGGCCGTAGCTTCGTCCAGCATGCTGGCGTTGGCCAAATCCATACCGGTTAAATCTAAAATCATTTGCTGGAAGTTTAATAAACCTTCTAAGCGGCCTTGCGCAATTTCGGGCTGGTAGGGCGTGTATGCGGTATACCAGCCGGGGTTTTCTAGTACGTTGCGCAAAATAACATGGGGCGTGTAGGTATCGTGGTAGCCCATACCGATGTAGCTTTTTAAAACTTGGTTTTGGCTGGCTAGCGCTTTAAGTTCGGTCAGTGCGGCCTGTTCCGTAATGGCGCTTTTAAGGACGCTGGTGGTTTCGGCCCGAATGCTTTTGGGTACTGTGGCTTCGATTAATTCTGCCATAGAATTTTTGCCAAGGCGTTCTAGCATGGCTTGAGTTTGAGCAGAGTCTGGGCCAATGTGACGACCGATAAATTCTACAGAATTTTCTAATTCCACCAGAGGCGACAAAGCATTAGGCATGATAAAAGCTACCTTTAAATAGGGGCGATACAGTGAGTGGTTGACTGGCAAGGGCTGCGTGCTTAAACGGTTTTATTCCGGTGTCGGCTGCTAGCAACTGCTGATAAATCAATAAAAAAGGGTAAAGCGCGGAAGACCGGCTGCAATGGGGCGCAATAATAGCAATCTGGCCTAATCCAAGCAATTCTTATACGCTGTGTTGGCGTGTGGGTGGGGCATTTATAGCCGATTAAAGAGGATGGAAAATTTACGCATGAGTATTTTGGTGATTGTTGCCTGTGTTTGGGTGTTATGGGGTGCGTGGCGGGGCTATAAACGCGGGGCTATTCGGGTGCTGGCTGGCGTGTTGTCGTTGCTGGGTGGATATGCGGCGTGCTTTATATGGGGCTGGCCGCTGGCGCAATCGCTTACCGGCAAAGTTACTCCGTTTTTACAATGGCCTTTGGCGGCGGGCGGCATTTTTTTGGTGGTAGCGGTGGTGGTGAATGTGCTGTTTTGGCCTTTGGCTAAGCGCTATAAACAGTCTGCTACAACGGCCTGGGTTGGTGCTGTAGGTAACAGCGCTATGGCAACGGTGATGTTAATGGCCGCTTTATGGGGCGCGGGTTTGGTTGCCGGTGCTATCCCTAGCCCTAATATAAAAGGTGTTTTACAGCAAATCGGCTATACAGCCGAGCACCCCCTTGTGCGTATTAGCAATGTGGTGATGTCCCGTTTAATTGGTGTTGGGCTTAAGTTGGTGGGCGCATCAGATGATCAGGTGCAAGCGGGCGTGGTTTTAGCGCAAGCGCCAGCCGCTGGTGTAATGCATTTGCAGGCCGTATCGGGCTCAGATGAAACTAAAATGCTGTTTCATAGCGAACCCTTAAAGCAGGCCATTGCAAGCGGGGATATTGATCAGTTGGTTCAACACCCCGATTTTGTCGCCTTTTCGCAACAGCCGGGTATGGAAAGCATGATTGCATTGGTGCCGCGCGGTAATGACGAAACGCAAGAGCAAGCTTTGGCAACCACGATGGTTGATGTTTGGCAGCGGGTGGAGCACATCAAACAATCTGAAGATACGCGTAAGGTTTTGGAAGACCCTGAGATTCAAGCCATTATGCAATCGGGGGATACCGCACGTTTAATGACTCACCCGAAAATGCAGCCTTTAGTGGCAGCGATAATGGGTGGCGGTATGGTGAAAACACCAGGGGAATCATCACCCGCAGCGTTAGCGCGCGAACCCGTTGAACCGGTATTTGGTGAAGACCCTCCGGTGCCTACTGGCCCGGCCAACGAGGTATTGTTCAAATGGAAAAGCGCCGATGGGCAAATGCACTTTTCAACATGGGACCGTATTCCAAAGGCGCAGCGTGAAGGTGCCGAGTTAATTAATTTATAAAGAGATTATTGTGGCGATAAAAAGCGTAGGGCCTTGGCAGTGTTTGGATTCTAAAGTGGTGTATGAAAATCCGTGGATTAGCGTGCGCCACGAAAACGTGATTACACCCGGTAAAACGGCCGGGGTTTATGGTGTTGTGCATTTTAAAGGCGCGGCGGTGGGTGTATTACCCATTGATGACGAGGGCAATACGTGGCTAGTCAAACAAACGCGTTATACCTTGGGCTGTGAAACCTATGAAATCCCCGAGGGCGGTGCTGCGCAAGGGGAAGAAACCATAGATTGCGCACGCCGCGAATTAAAAGAAGAGGTGGGGCTGGAAGCGCGGGATATTCAATATCTAATGACGTTACACCTTTCTAATTCAGTGACAGATGAGGCCGCCGATATTTTTATCGCCAAAGGGTTAACGCAAGGTGCGGTAGCGCATGAAGCGACGGAAGATATCTCGGTATTAAAGCTGCCTTTTGAAGAGGCGTTGGCGATGACACTGAATGGGGAAATCACCGATGCCATTAGCGTGGCTGCTATTCAGCGTGTGGCTTTGTTGAAATACCAAGGGGCGTGCACGGAATAAGTTGCTGGAGTTTGGGTTTGTGTGTGCTTGCTTGGCGAGGCGAAAATATGGCGTAATAGCCGGCTATTGCAAATATTCTTAACGAAGGCAAGCGTGCATCCATGAATTCAAAAACGGGAAGTTAGGGACGAGGAAACAATATTTCATCCACTAATACTTGATCTCGACCTCCTTACCTTCGTTGCTCAAAGCGTTACATGCCTCGGTAACCGCTCCACGACATTATGCTCCTCGATAACTGCTCCTGCGTTATCCTAATTAGCCACTTCCATGTGGCGATGCAATGTCTAATAAGGGGCTCCTGCCCCGATGCGTTACCCTACTGACCTATGTC
>NZ_CEXWTU010000327.1:0-4296 GCF_982758155.1 Marinagarivorans sp.
CCCCGATGCGTTACCCTACTGACCTATGTCCTATAGGCCCCGGCATGCGCCCCTTTAAGCGCCTCGATAAGAAAGCCGATCGACAACCGCTCCTGCGTTATTCTAATAACCTGCCTCCCTGCAGGCCCTCTTCGCCTAATTGAACAAGCTATTATTGCCTCGTCCCTAACTGTTTTTTCTCGCAATCCTTTCTCGCCAACACCTAAAGCCAACTATACTGCTATTTAATCGGTGCTAGAATGCCAAAAGATATTCCATACGATAAGGCACGCCCTATCTGATCACTAAGACAACCGCATGACGCAACCACCCAATATTCATAAAACCCTGGTAAGCCTCGCCGATAAATACATCTGCCTGGCGAAAGATGAAATGCTTTGGCAGACGAACCTGAAGCGTGCCATGAGTATTATTGCGGATCACAGTCGAAAAGCGATCGTCGCCGATAGGTGCGGGATCTGGCTTTACGATGGCGCTACCCATACAAAAAAAACACTGCACTGCCAGGCCTTCGCTTGCGATGAGCAGGACATTGACATCGATGCCCTCAGCATCCACGCCGTCGATTACCCCCCTTATTTTGCGGCCCTCGAAACCAACCGGGTCATTTCCGCAGTCGATGCCAAAATAGATCCAAGAACGGCATGCTTCACTGACACCTACTTAACTCCACTCAATATCGCATCACTGCTTGATGCCACACTACACCACGAGGGCGCAGCTTCTGGCGTAATTTGCTTTGAGCAATTAAACGAAATACGGCAATGGAGCCAGGAGGAGATTAACTTTGCGACATCAGTTGCGGACTTACTCTCTCAGCTCATCATGTACTACTCGCTTCGTAACAGCGAGATGCGCTACCGCACCGTATTCGATAGCACCGGCGATGCGCTAATTATCATTCGCAACGGCGTGGTCTGCGACTGCAATGCGGCAGCCTTAAAATTATTTCGCTGCAACCGCCAGCAGTTTATTGGGCACCCTGCCGATAAACTATGGCCGCGGCACAGTAACAGCAATGATACCTACACTCGCTTTGAATGGCTGCAAACGCGCTGGGACAACACACAGTTTTACACTGACGTCACCCTAACCCGCGCCAAGCTAGAGCAAGAAGAGCACCTCATTGCCTCCGTGCGCGATACCTCAGGCAAAAGACAAACCTCCGACCAACTCAAAGCGCTGAACTCACTACACCTAGCCATTTTTGACGGCACCAGCTACGCCATTATCGCCACCAATCTTAACGGTATTATCCACACCTTCAATCGCGCGGCAGAGCAAAGCTTACGCTACAGCGCCGAAGAGATTATCAACCAAAAAACACCGCTAATTTTTCATACGGAAAAAGAACTTAGCTGGCGAGCCGAAACCCTAACGCGCGAGCTGGGATACGAGCTCCTCCCAAACTTTGAAGCCCTGGTAGCCAAAGCCCGGCTAGGCCAAATAGAAGAATACGAGTGGCAGTACCTGCGCAAAGACGGCACGCAACTACCAGTTTCTTTAGCTGTGGCACCACTACGTGACACTCAGCAAAACATCAGCGGCTTTTTATTTATGGCCGCCGATATTACAGAGCGCAAGCGCGCAAACGAACAACTAATAGATTCCAAACGTGAAATGGAGCGAAGAGCCAATCACGACGCTTTAACCGGTCTCCCCAATCGATCACGCCTTCACGACGTTTCGGCGATAGCCATACACAACGCGCACAAGAACGGCACTAAAGTTGCTCTGATGCTGCTCGACCTCAACCGATTCAAAGATATTAACGATACGCTAGGCCACGCCATCGGCGATCAAATATTAAAAGAAATTGCCAAACGACTTCAACCCATGCTGATTCGTCATGGCGCCTACCTCTACAGGCTAGGCGGGGATGAATTCGCCATATTGATTGCCAAAATCAAAGAAGGCGACGAAGCTATTTCTCTTGCCAGCTTTATTGATGCATCACTGCGAAAACCGATTGTTTCCGACGGCATATCATTAGAAATCGGCGGCAGTATTGGCATCGCCGTTTATCCCGACCACGGCGAAAATAGTCACGCATTACTGCGCTGCGCCGATGTCGCCATGTACAGCGCAAAATCGAGTGCCCAACCGCTGGCATTCTACGATGCCACTCAAGACGCACACAGCCCGCGTCGCTTAATGCTAATGGCCGAACTCGGCAACGCTATTCGTCAGAATGAATTAGTGCTGCACTACCAACCTAAAGTGGATTTAAAAACAGGTAGCTGCGTTGGCTGCGAGGCCCTTATTCGCTGGCAACACCCAAAGCTCGGGCAAGTACCACCCTTTGAATTCATCCCCATGGCCGAAATGACAGAGATCATTAAACCATTAAGCGAGTGGGTGCTAATAAGAGCCCTAGAACAAACCAAAGAGTGGCACCGCAAAGGCATCCCAATGAAGGTGTCAATCAACCTGTCGGCCCGGAACCTCGTGGACCACGACTTCCCACTTATTGTAGAGCGCCACCTGCGCAATAATGATTTCCCTGCACAATCACTCGAAGTCGAAATCACAGAAAGCGCACTGATTAGCGACCCAGAGCGCAGCCTTCAAATTATTAAACGCATTCACGATTTAGGAGTTCGTTTCGCTATTGATGATTTTGGTACAGGCTACTCCTCAATGGCTTACCTCAAGCGCCTGCCATTGAGCACCCTCAAAATCGACCGCACATTTGTCTCTGACATGCTCAATGACGCGCAAGACGAAATGATTATTAAATCTACAGTAGGCCTCGCCCACAGCTTTGGCTTGAACGTGGTTGCCGAAGGCGTTGAAGACAAAGAAACAATGACACGCTTAGCACAACTGAATTGCGAGGTGGCGCAAGGCTTCCATATTGCCAGACCACTGCCGGCAGTAGAGTTCGAGCAGTGGTACCTAAAGCACGAAAAACGCTAAAAACGCTAAAAACCAAAAGTATTTCCCGAAGTAGTACGACACGCTAGAATAGCCTCCCTACCTTTTACGCCAGCAAGCTCTATGAATATTGAAGCATTTGAAAAGTGGTCTATGATTTTAGGCATTACCACATTAATAGGTTTTATGGGATTTATTATGTGGGACCTTGCCAAACAATCAAAAGCTGGGCGCTTCGGTACAATCATCATATTTACTGTGCTTGGGCTGGGCGTACTGGGCTTTATTATTAAAACGGTTGTCGTATCACTCCTGGAACAATCCTAAACACAAAAACAACAAAGCCACCCGCAAACTATACTAACAACACCAACAACACTAAACCGCGGGAGGAAAATAACCATTATCAGCAATCCAGCGCTGAACACACCCCTTCAAGCCAATCCGAAAGCTTCGCTGTTGAACGCCAAAATTGTCGGTACAACGTCGCCCCTTTAATAGCGCCGAGCGCTCAACCGAACACGGCCGAGACTCTTTCGTAATAGCCAACTCCGACACGCACAAGCCCTCGCCTCGCAATAAACGTGCAACAGCATCCGCAAACTCAGCTTCGCTACACGTGTCGCTAGTGTGAATATGAAACACGCCCCAGTTTTCAGCACCGCATAATATTTGCTGAACAATCGCAACGATTGTTTTGGCCATTTCCTGCCAAGAAATCAAAGCGCCGGAAGCCACTTCAGAAACATTCAACACAGGATTATTAAGTAAGCCAAAACAAATACGCCCTAAAAGCCCTTCATCGGTAGCCGCCTGACTACAAGACGTTAACGTCCAAGGAGTACGCAATACAATCGCGTGCGGCACAGCCAAAACAAGCGTCTCAGCGGCAAGTAAAGTCTGACCTAAAGCATCACTCGGCTCAGGGAGCAAACTTTCGGTTAAATCACTTTGCTCCACCCCAAACACTCGGTACGAAGACAAATGGATAAGAGGAAGGTCTTTATCTCGGCAAACGTCGGCCAACCAATGCAGATTATCAGCAGCCCCACTTCCGGCATTAGTAGACACAACAATATTAATACGCTCAGCATCCATGTAGGCCGCCACATTTTCTGGCGACGACACCAAGAAATCAGGCGCTGCCGCCAACAACGTAAACGCCAAGGCCTCAAAAGCGGACTCTAACGTCTCGTAAAATGCAGGTGAATCTGACACAACCAAAACACGAAAACCCAAAAACCTTTCTCCCATACACTGTGTTAATACGCTACAAACGAAGGGCATTTATAGCACAAAAAGCCGCCTAAAATCAGCACAAAATAGCCGCGATCAACTATCAGAAATTGCGTTAGGGGCGAGGAAATAATAGTTTGTCCAATTAGACGAAGGCGCCTGTTTTCTCAGCAAGGCGCTCGA
>NZ_CEXWTU010000328.1:0-4251 GCF_982758155.1 Marinagarivorans sp.
ATGTAACGCTTTGGGCAACGCAGTTGAGGAAGTAGGAGGCAAGTATTATTGGATATCGTATTTTTTTCTCGGCCCTTATGCGCTACTTTCTACTGAGCGCTTTTGAGCTGATAGTACGAAAATAGTTACTTTCAACTTCTACATGTAACCTTATTGAAGCGTAGGTTTCTCGTTCTAGGGTTCGAGAATAGGGCATCGGTTACGCGCCCATGTTTTCGTAGAAACTTAACTTCCCCCTGGAACCACTCATAAACATCCATCTCAAATATATCTTTTGATTTTGGTGTTAGTTGGTGAGTGCCGTGGCGAATATGCGTTATTGCAAGCAGCTGATCACTGCCGGACAGGCGATAATGAGAGTCCAGTTCTTGGGAGTAATAACATCCAGTGTATGCATCGAGGCGCATTTTTTGGGCGGTGAAATCACGCTCCTTTTTAGTGCCCCGGTATTGATACATGCCGGTATAGTTCATATCTAGCGCCTGTTTGGCGTTCATGTCTTTAGCAAAAAAATACTCTGCAGTTCGATCATTAATTTTTTTCGAATGCGCACTAGACGTATTGCTTAAGGTAATAACTCCAGCATTAATTGTTGGGTAATAGCTCATGGCATGACTAAAGCCTGCAACACCTCCACCATGAAAAACACGAGATAGACCGCCATGACTCTGGTGAAACAAGCCGTAACCATAGCTAATGCTTTCCCCTGAGTTAATTGCTCCTTTCGACATCATCTTGTCGCGAACCTTGATTCCCCCTAACTTTCCCGATGAAAAGTTTTCTAGCCACTTAGCTAGGTCATTGGCGGTACTCAGAATATTACCCGCGCCATAATCAGTGGCATTGGATACGGCATTCTCCACTGTTATTTTCTGGTGATAAGAATGCGCACGGCCTTTAACAATTACTCCGCTATCATCAAATACCATGGTAGAGGGCATATTCAGTGGAGAAAAAATATTTTCTTGCATCCAGTTGGAATAAGAAGTTTTACTTACAGCGCTTATAATTTCAGCTAAGAATATATAACCGCTATTGCTGTATTGCCACTGCGAGCCAGGTGTGAAATTTAAGCTTTCTTGGCGCTGGATAAGCCGAGCTAAATTATTTTGCTGTATTGTATCATCGTGGCGGCCGCCACTCATTTCCCAAAGGTGGGTGGACTCTCTTAAGCCACTGGTATGATACAGAAGGTGATATATTTGTATTTGACATTGCACCTCAGGCAAGGCGGTGAGGTATTTGCAAATACTATCATCCAGCTTAATTTCGCCCCTCGACTCTAATAGCATAATAGCAAAAGCGGTAAACTGCTTAGATAAAGAGGCGAGTTGAAAAGGTGTGTCAGCCGTAATGCGTACGCCATGCTCTAAGTTTGCTAAACCGTAAGACCTATTGAATATCGCTTCGCCATTTTTCACAACAAACACAACCCCGCCAGGGCCTTTCGGGTTAACATCTCCTATGATTTTTTCCATTTTAGGGTCAGCACCTTCAGCCGCCGCCCTAACGGAGATGAAAATTAATATAAGTAGTAAAAGTTTCATATCGTTTCTTATTTGCATTATATGGATCGTTTAGGAGCGTGCACGAAATAAGTTACTGGAGCTTGGGTTTGTGGGTGCTTGCTTGGCGAGGTGAAAATATGACGTAATAGCTGGCTATTGCAAATATTTTTAACCAAGGCAAGCGTGCACCCAGGAATTCAAAAACGGGAAGTTAGGGACGAGGCAATAATAGTTTGTCCAATTAGGCGAAGATATCGGCTTTCTTATCGAGGCGCTTAAAGGGGCGCATGCCTTGGCATGTAACGCTTTGAGCAACGAAGGTAAGGATGTCGAGATCGAGCATTAGTGGATGAAATATTGTTTCCTCGTCCCTTATTTCATGCACGTCCCTTAGTGGGCATGCGCTTCTTCACCATCATGTGAATGCTCATCATTAAACATAATCGGTGTGTTAGCCTTTTCAACTGCCGGAAATCCCGCAGTAAAGCCTAATGGGGCTGCAGGGATTACTAGCCTTTTGGCAGCGGCATGAATGTGTGAGTGGTCATCGGCATTCAAAGGGAATTCATCAGGGAATTGCGTGTGCTGGTATCCGTGCAATTGCATCAGTAGTAATAGTATTCCAAGAAATATTAGGCCTAGATTACAGGCTTTGCTAAAGCGTGCAAATGATGCCGTTTTTCTCCAGGCATAAAGTGCCGCTAGCATAATACTCAAGGCTATCAATTGACCTAATTCGACACCGATGTTGAATGAGATAATCTTTAGCACCAGTCCTTCATCACCTAACGGTAATTGCTGTAAGCGTGTCGATAAACCAAAGCCATGAATCAAACCAAAAATAAATACCATCCAAGTCAGGTTTGGCGATTCCATATCAAAGTGCTTTTTGAAGCCGTTCAGATTATCAAAAGCTTTATAGCAAACCGTTAAGGCGATTACAGCATCGATGAGATAAAAATTGGCTTTGATTGTAAATAGGGTTGCAAAAATCAAAGTGATTGAGTGGCCAAGAGTAAAAGCCGTTATGAATTTAAAAACATCTTTAAAGTGAGTTAAAAAGAAAACTACGCCAAATAAAAACAGTAGATGATCGTACCCACTCAGCATATGCGTGGCGCCAAGATGCAGATACTCGATCAACCCAGCATTTAGAATACGCTCTTGATCTTCTGCTGAAATGCCATGACCAAATGCAAGGCTAGACAGGGTAACCAATAATAAAAGGGCAAACGTTCTAGACATAATTCTTCTCATACGGGGGTAAGTGCGTGCATTAAAGAGGGCGCAAGTTGAATGACACTATTTTGGATGGGGCTTACCTTTCGAGGCTGAGTCTTATCGCAAAACGCCAAGCGTTAATAGAAAGGGGAGTTTTAAAACAATATTACCGCTGTTGCGAAGCCTATAGCCGTGATTTTCAAACGTCTAACACGCTGAATGTAGCGCCAATTTCGAGAGCAATATAGCACAGTCTAAAAATGGCGAGGTAGCTGCTTATGCTAGCCTACGGGCTTTGAGTCAGCAGCTGAGGAGCGCTTGGTTAAAACTCTACTGAGTGTTATTTGGGCAGGAAGGTTGTAATTTAGCCTAAGGGTGTTTGGTGGGCACGATATCCAAGCCTGGGGTACCTCTAAAAATAATGATTATTTCTTGAGTTCAAGGAGGATGCGCCAGCCCTAATTAATAGCGCCAGGAAAAATTAAGGCCGCAATTTCCGTAGCTCAAGTAAGAATTTGAGGGCGGTGCTGATGACGTCATAACGTAAAAATTCCATTTTAGAGCTGCCTTAATGTCATGCGGATGAAATAGGGGGAGGGCATTATTGCTAAGTCTGTACTCTTGTAATCCGGACTAAAAACAAGAATATTTGTGTTGAATCAATTTTAAAATTGATTACCTCGTTAAAATACAGTTACAAATTAACTGTGGTGTTTTAATCATGAACAAAAATTTACTATCGGCAGCCATTCTTTCTTGCTTATGCTCTAGCGCATTTTCGGCCGATTACCAGCGTGGTGATATATTGCTTCGCGGCGGTATTACACAGGTCAACCCCGATAGCGGTAAAGCGGATGTCTCTCTGGATGGAGCTGCTTTACCGTTAAGCCTATCCGTGGATGATGACACTCAGCTTGGGTTGAATTTTGTCTATTTTTACAATCGAAATTGGGCTGTAGAAGTGCTTGCAGCAACACCTTTTAGTCATGATGTTGTATTGCATGATCCTCAAGGTGCTACACAAGCCATTTACGATATCGATTTAAATGGCGCAAACTTGGCTGAGGTGACGCACCTTCCTCCGACACTCAGTGCGTTGTACTATTTCGACAATACCGTAGCGCTCAAACCATACCTAGGCTTAGGCCTTAACTATACGGTGTTTTTTGATGAAGAATTCACGTCAACACCTGCGGCGGCAGGGTTTAGCAACTTAGAGCTTGATAGCTCTTTCGGTATTGCAGTGCAAGCGGGTTTTGACTACGTTATCAATGATTCTTGGGGTGTAAATGCGTCGATTCGTTATATCGACATTAGTACTGAAGCTACTTTTGATGTGACTAACGCATTAGGCGTTGACGGCGGCCTTGTTGGAAAAGGCCGCGCAACTGTCGATGTTGATCCAATGGTCTATTCATTGATGTTAGGGTATAAATTTTAAGTCGTGCTCAGAAACAAAAAAAACAGCCTTAGGGCCGAGGAAAAAATACTTTATCCAATAATACTTGCCTCCTGCTTCCTC
>NZ_CEXWTU010000329.1:0-4119 GCF_982758155.1 Marinagarivorans sp.
CAAAGCTATTAGCGAAGGAAAAACTGGTTAAAAAGTCACCTTGAAAGGGCTGGTTCACAACTCTTATCAAAGGCAGCAACGCATTCACGTGCTTAGTCTTACGTGACAACAAGGGCCGGTATGAACCCTCTTGTCTCAACACCGCAGCCATGCAATCTGTGCTGCCCGTTTATGAATATCAAACAGCACAACTCGCAAAGGGTATTAACATTAAAGCCATTCACGCCAATATCGAAACGATGGCAAGAATAGGAACATTCAAAGCACCTGCACCCGGAGCTTTGGTTTATATGATGGCACCGGATAATAAATATTATGACCACTTTTCAAATACATTAATGGATATATCGCCTCACATCATGCTGTATTACCCTACGCTAGACAAAAATGAGCTAGGTTTTAATAATGATAATGGGGGGCCGATGCTTTACGACGAGTACCCTCATTTAAGCGTGGTCCATATCCATACGGGGGAGCATCCCAATAGAGATTTGTAAATAGAACTTGTAGTTAATAATAAGCGCCAATAAACCCACGCACTAGCCATAGCCATAGCAATTATTATTTCACCCGCATCAAGGAATAAAAATGAAAGCACTTTCATTCAGCCTGTTAGGAATATTGATTAATACATTTCCAGGGCCGGCTGTAGCACTCGATAAGGATTTGACTCTTAGGTTTGAGAATATTCCCTATAAGGCTGCAGAAGTTTATTGTGAAAATGATCAGAAGATTAAGCCAACTAAAAATGACTTTGAGCTCATTGACTACACAGCCATGAGCTCGGATCAGGGTGATCGGTATATACTGGCAACGATTCGAAATCAATCGACCGGGCAAAGGCTTTTTAATGAAAATCATGTCATCGCAATACTCGGCGATTGCACCAGAATCAAACCATTGAGTGTGGTACAGAAATATGAGGGAAACCAAACGATCACAACGCAGTTAAATTTCGGGGTAAGTCGATACCCGATACTGAAGGTGATAATGGAGTAGTGAACAACGTCAAAAGATAGCTAAGGGGTAAGGCGTCTCCACCAAAACCCCTCGTCTTCGCGATCGTGCTCACGTTAAGGCTTACAATATATTGCTCCTGCCGTGTTACTGCATACATAGTATATAGCGTTATATTTTCGCTTGAACTTTAGGTCAAAATCACCGAGTATAGCCGCGCCTACGGCATAGTGGCTCAACAGGTTTTGTGCTAGATAGAGGAGTACGGAACACTATTGGGTTAACTGGACTTTAATACTAAAAGGAGTATTTTATGGAATTGTTTAAATTTAAAAAAGCACAAGTAATGGCAGTAGCTGGTATCGCATTCTTGGCGTGTACGGGCTTTGGTTTAGGCGGCTTCGGCAATGACCTAAAAAGCACCAAAAGTAAAACTGTTGCCGGCATAGAAGCAAAAATACCTTATTTGGAATACGCTAAGTATTATGGCTATGTTGATTCCAGCGTAAAGCCCGATGGCCTTCATAAAAAGAAAGACGCCTTCTATTTGTATGTATGGGTGCCTGCCGCATTGGATGAAATCGGTATTTCAATGGTGTCCCCAGCCAAAGGAAAGCCCAAAAAGAAAAAAGATTTTCAACACTCGCAATACAAGGCAGGCATGAAAAAGGACAAAAAGGCCTACTTTGACACCTTTTTGTTATTGGACCGCATGAGTGTTATTGACCCCAAGAAAATTAAAGATGGCGGTAAAGTATTAAAAACGCTGCAATCCAACGATGACAACTCTGAATTACCAGCCAACCCATCTGGCTCTAACTACAACTCTTTAGTGCGCCACGTTTCGGACCCGGCTAATCCCACCCAATCTTTGGTACGCGGTTTGTATCGCATTACCTTTACCTCTTTTCGTGGCAAGGTTGCGGGTTCTTACTTAGCGAATGTAGGTACTAACATCCCCGGCGTTAAAATTGCTTCTAGCCTAGAAGAACTGCATGAAATCGTGAATAAATAGCGAAAACTTGAGCAGCCTACGGGCTGCTTTTTTATTGTTGCAAACTTCATTTAAATACGACTCGGCCTGTGTGAATTAACCACAGCCCACCCCACCGCGAAAAAATCTACGATTTTTAGGTTTAACCCAAGTTAGGCTCTAGGCGATATCAAGTATTAATGGATGAAATATTGTTTCCTCATCCTTAAGTCCGCAATAGCGGTTATGGCATCAGAATCATCCAAAAGTAAACTTATTGCTATTAAAAAAACCATTCATGCTGCCGATAAGCTATACAAGTAATTAGCTGAGGTTGGACGGATGATCATTCGCGAGTCACACATTAATCTTTCTACACAACACCACTACCAAGAACGGCAAAACGTTCGTGAAACGCTCATCGCCAGTGAACAAAGGCCCAATGCCGTGATGCCGGTTAGTCTCCCGCCTGCCCAGCGCGTACCGTCTATAAATACAACGGCCCTTCAACCCATTGACCTGACGAGTTCGATGAGCTCGAACGACCGTGTTCAACTCGCCATTATCGCTCAGCTGTATCAGCAAATTACCGGGCATGAATTTCAACTTTCACCCCCGCCACCTGAACCCGCGTTAGACACAAGCACTGCCACGCTTTCTGTCATGCTGCCGGTTAGCGCTCCTATCACAACACAATCTTTGGTGTACGAACGCCACACCCGCTACGAAGAAAAAGAAAAAATGCAATTTGCAGCACAAGGGCAGGTGAAAACACAGGATGGTAGAAGCATCGACTTTTCAGCCAGCCTAAGTATGAGTCGACACTATATCGAGGAAACCACCGAAAGCTTGTCGGTGAGCAATGCCGTACTGACCGACCCTTTAGTCATTAATTTTGACGGCACTGGCGCCGAATTAAGCCGCTCACACTTTGCTTTTGATTTAGACAATGATGGTACGCCAGAGCAAATTGCTAACTTAAAGCCCAATAGCGGTTATTTGGCCCTAGACCGCAATGGCGACGGCCAAATTAATAACGGCAGCGAACTTTTTGGGCCGCAAAGTAATAATGGGTTTGCCGAACTGGCTGAGTTTGATGAAGACGGCAATGGTTTTATTGATGAGGGCGACTCGATCTACAACCAATTACGCATTTGGCAGCGCAACGATTCTGGCGAAAGCCGCCTTTTAGCTTTAGGTGATAAAGACATCGGCGCCATTTATTTAGGCCATGCCATCACGCCGTTTCAGTTAACTGACGAGAACAATAACAGCCTCGGCGAAGTGGTCTCATCGGGTATTTTTTTACGAGAAGATGGCTCGAATGGCACGGTTCAGCAAATTAATTTAGCCGTTTAAGGGGCGAGGCAATAATAGTTTATCCAATTAGGCGAAGAGATCGGCTTTCTTATCGAGGCGCTTAAAGGGGCGCATGCCTTGGCATGTAACGCTTTGAGCAACGAAGGTAAGGATGTCGATATCAAGCATTAGTGGATGAAATATTGTTTCCTCGTCCCTAATACGCACCCATAGCGTTACGCTCTTCGCACTTGAGTGCACCTGTTTTCTTACAAGGCGCCCGAAGGGGCGCATGCCAGGGCCTATAGGATCTAGGTGAGTAGGGTAACAGGAGCGTAGTGTCATGGAGAAGTTACCGAGGCGAGCAACGCTGCTGAGGAGACAAGAGGCAAGTATTATTGGATAAAGTATTTTATCCTAGGCCCTAAGGCGAGAGAAAGCTTTCTTACCGCGGCGCTGACTGATTTCGTTATCCCTCTTTAAAGACAATAACGCCGAATAACCCCTTCGATCACTTTCACCGCAGGAGCAATTTCACTAAGCGCAATAAACTCGTTAGCTTGGTGGGCTTGGTCTATTGAACCTGGGCCCATAACCACAGTTTGCATACCTAAAGCCTGTAAATAGGGCGCTTCGGTAGCAAAGGCTACGGCTTTGGGGTCGAACTGGGTTAAGTGACTCACGGTTTTTATCAACTCACTTTCAGCGGGTTGCTCAAAAGCGGGCACACCGGCAAACAGCGTGCTGAAAATAATATCGGTGCCGTTGCGCTCGGCGATGGGCCGCAAACGTTGCTGTAAACCACCGCGCAATTCTTCGATAGACATGCCCGGCAGCATGCGCAAATCGAAATGTAACTCGCAGGCACTGCAAATGCGGTTAGGGCTATC
>NZ_CEXWTU010000330.1:0-4119 GCF_982758155.1 Marinagarivorans sp.
AAGCATTAGTGGATGAAATATTGTTTCCTCGTCCCTAAGGGTTTTTCTTAAAAAATCACCCAGCCATTCACTACAGCTAGCCCAAGCAAGCTTCACCTTCTAGGAAATACGCTATGGAGGTCCAGCGCCAACCTTCCACCCCCTGATAATTTTCGATTGAAAACACTAGATTTTAGACAACACACGCCACCTAAGAAAAAACATTTAGTTAATTTTTCGTTAGCTAAAAGCGAATAATGTGCATGCCAGCCAACTCAGGAAAATAAAGACACAAAAAAAAGCCCAGGCTTTCGCTCCGGGCTTTTTACATTTAGAACTTCAAACCTATCGCCTACGGGATAGCAATGAATTCCCATTGCTGGCTATAAGTGCCAGTTTGCGCTTTCAGTGTAACGTTTTCGCCGTTACCAGAAGCATCTACATCTACCGCTATAACTTCATTGCTGCTGTGCTGAGGATCGATGTAGTAGAAATCACCTAGGCCAGAGACTGCATTCACAATATCGAATTTCTGGTTGGCGCCGCCACCCCAGTAAGACCACAAATGAACATTGTTAGTAACGCCATCTATATCAAGGCCAACCCACTGTGCATTTTTGGCAACAATTTTGTAACCACCTTCAGCAAGTGCAACCACCTCCCAATGATTCTCAGTACAAGATTCACATCCCCAAGTATGAACGTTAGTGCCGTTATCAACACTACCGTAATCACGGTTTAGGTAAGCGCCAGTTCTCTTGTTTTTGATAAGGTATGAACCAGCAGTTAAGCCATTAACAGTTTCTGCAACTGTTTCAACTTGAACCCCAGAATCGTCAACATTATTATCCGTGACCTGGGTAATGGTGTTGCCGTCATAAACAAAAATTTCGAAATCGTTACCATCGAAACCTTCCCAAGCAACATAATTACCAGAGATTTGTACGTTACGCTCTTCTAGGCTGTTATCTGTCAAGCGAACAGTGTTTTGGCCGTCATAGAAAAACACGTCCATATCAGCGCCAGAAAATACAGTATTACCTAGGAAGGCCACTTTATCGCCGCTAATTTTAGGGTCACGCTGTATAACAGAGTCAGCAGCACTAATGTTAGTGGCTACTCCATTTTCCCAAATGTAAACATAAGAGGTAGAGAAGCTAAGCGGGCTGGCAGAAAAAGTGATTTTATCGCCAGACACATCAGGAGTACGTAATTCTTGACCGCTCAGAACTATTTCACTATAAGTGCTTGAACTATTATCCCAAACATTAATCGCGCTATCATCACTGCCGTTATATGAGTAGTGCGCCCAAACAACAGTATCACCTTCTAAAGCCATATCGTTTTGAAATGAAGCTGACTTACCGGCAAGCTCATTCAAAGCATAGCTATTTGTACCATCAAAGATATAGAAATGTTTTGCAAAACTATTGTCGGCGTGCGGCACAAGCTGATAAGCAACAAGACTATCTGTTACAGAAATATGGCGAGGGACAAGATACGGGTAGTCACTATCTTCAACAACAAAGCTGGTGCTAGCGCCATCATACAGTTTGATATTGTAGCCATCACGATACGCTACGCGGTCGCCGCTAATTGCTAGGGTACTGTTGTAAACGTAAGAGGTATTGTTTGCGATTTGCTTACCAGAAACACCGTTAAAAAACTGGATAGTGCCAAAAATCTCATAGGCCGACTTTTTCCCAGAAATTTTTACAGTGTTGGTTGCGGCGCCTTGATCAATCGAGCTGCCATTCCAATCGTAGAAATAGTCACCGCTGTTCCAGGTGACATTAGGAGTGTCGGCAGCTGCCGTTGCTGCAAAAGCGATTGCACTTGTTAGCAATAACGGTTTAATAATTCTATTCATTTAAACTCCAAAAAAATATATAAAGATGAAAAATTTAGCCTAAGGGTCAACAAAAAAATACGTTATCGTAAAACCCTATGCCTCACCTTCCACAACTCCACGCCGGTCCCGGCGCCACGCATAGTAACGAACGCTCATAGCGAAAAGCAATAACAAATCAGAAACCAATAACTATTAACTTAATATTAACCTATTAATAAGTTAATATTCGCACAAGTAAGAACACACACAAATTTGTGCACTAAAAATAATTCATTAACAAACCATTAACCAAGCCTAGCAAGTGTATTTATTACCAAAAAATCATGTTTTTTAAACCCAATCATAATTGTCATTTCGACACTTACACACTTACTTACACACATATACACGGTTACAGCCGAAATCGGTTGGACAAGATGTATTTACTCTCTTAGGAAAAATTCATGAGGTTGTAACCTTTAAGTTATTAATTAAAATCAAGCCGAGACGCGTTTTATTTAAAAACTTAAAAATGATTTACAAACATTCAGAGCACACAACATTATTACAGACTACAAATTAATATCCGCAGTAAAACTGAAGCCAAAACAGCTAAGTTTTGTATACTTTTTTAACTTTTCTCGTAAAACATTTCCCCACAAACAACCACCAAACCATTCACCACCCCCGCCCTAAGCAAGTTTAATAATTCTGAAAACACAAACTGTTAGGCAACACATTTTATCCATGCATTAAAGTTTTCGTTAAAATAACGTTAGTTTTGAGCGACTAATAGGCATGCCGCCCAGCAGAGATTTTATTGATAATACAATCCCCAAAATTTCATATTGGCGACCAATGAAATATTAAAAATAACCATAACCCGCAGGCATAAAAGTGAGTCAGATTTTTGATATAAATAAGGATAGAGCTGAACAACCAGATAAAAAATCAAAAAAATAAGGAGGGAAACTACAACCAACAATTTTCTGTTACGCTAGGCATTTGGGCAACACCTGTAACCCAGAAAATGAAACAATACCGCGAGCAAGGGGCGTGCACTGAATAAGTTGCTGGAATTTGGGTTTGTGGGTGTTTGCTTGACGAGGCGAAAATATGGCGTAATAGCCGGCTATTGCAAATATTTTTAACGAAGGCAAGCATGCACCCAGGAATTCAAAAACGGGAAGTTATTTAGTGCGCGCCCCTAAAGTCCGGGCAGAAAAACATCCACCCATATAGAGAGGGGGTCGCAGCCTTAAACACATGATTTTTATTGTCGTTTTAACATTGAAAAATTACATTCAACTTTATATAGTTTTAACCAATGACAAGAATCAGAATTTAGGCCATCTAGGTTATGGAGGCTAAACGATTATTATCATTAGCGGCAAGGGAGCAATATTCCACCCGCTAATGTCTGATATCGGCACCCCCTGCCTTGCCTAAACAGATAAACCCTTATCGTCTCACCCCTAACTTATAGAATTACAGTAGACTAGCATGACGCTGAATATTAGGAATTTTTAAGCATGAATCAAAAAATATCATTGTCAGAAAAGATCGGCTTCGGCCTAGGGGATACCGCCAGCAATTTGGTTTTCCAGGTTTTGATCTTTTTTATGTTGTCGTTCTATACCGATGTATTTGGTATATCCGCCGCCGCAGCTGGAACGATGATACTTGTCGTTCGCATCTTTGATGGTATTACCGATCCTGTTATGGGGGCCATCGCAGACCGTAATCGGTCGAAGTGGGGGCGCTACCGTCCATTCTTACTTTACATGGCTGGCCCCTACGCATTGCTTGCAGTGCTGGCATTCACAACGCCAGACCTATCCGGTTCCGGCAAGCTTATATACGCATACGTCACATATTCATTATTAACCATGGCCTACACGGCTATTAATATTCCGTATTCTGCTCTTGGGGGCGTGATGACCTCTGATGAAAAAGAGCGAGCCTCGGCACAGTCGGTTCGCATGATTTGCGCCATGGTTGCCGGTGTACTCGTTACCCTTCTTATGGATCGATTAGTCACCTTTTTTGGTCAAGGCAATGAGCAACTAGGGTATAGCTGGGCAATGGGGTGCTTTGCTTTGCTGGCGGTTGCTTGCTTTGTAACTTGCTTCTTTATGACTAAGGAGCGTGTTGACCCACCTGCCGAGGAAAAACGGTCAAATTTATTTCAAGATATTGGCGCCTTGTTTAAAAACCGGCCCTTTATGATTATTTTTGCAGTGGCATTTTTACTGCTGGTTGCAATTGCTGTACGTGGCTCAGTTGCGACGTATTATGTGGAATATGTA
>NZ_CEXWTU010000331.1:0-4089 GCF_982758155.1 Marinagarivorans sp.
ATTCTTTTATACTGATATTTTTGGCATCTCGGCAGCAGCAGCCGGCACCATGTTCTTGATCACCAAAATTGTAGACGCCTGTACTGACCCCGCCATGGGTGCCATTGCCGACAGGACAAATACCCGGTGGGGTAAATTTCGCCCTTACTTACTCTTTGGGGCACTACCAATGGCTGGCGCAGCCATCTTGACCATGACCACTCCCGATTTTGATGAAGGCGGTAAGCTAATTTGGGCTTACGGTACTTATTCATTGATGATGATTTGCTACACCTTGATTAGCACACCCTACTCATCATTAGCTGGAGTTATCACTGCTGACCCAGATCAGCGCAACTCAATTTTTGGCATTCGCTTCTTCTTCGCTTACGCCACAGGCACAATCGTAGGTCTATTCACACCATCATTAGCTGCAAGCTTTGCCACTGAAGGCGACCCAGCAAGCGGCTGGCAAATGACCATGGCGCTATACGCATCTGTTGCCACTATCCTTTTTTGGATTACCTTTGCCAGCACGAAAGAGCGTGTTACACCACCCGCAGGCCAAAAAACTAACCCTATAGATGACATTAAAGATTTAATAAACAACAAGCCCTGGGTCATTCTTTTTGCTCTAGCCATGATCATTATGATGACCATCGTATTTCGCGGTAGCTCAGCGACCTACTACTTCAAATACTTTGTAGAACGCCCCGACTTAATGGGCCCTTATATTGGATTCCAAATGGCTGCTTATGCGGTGGGTTGCTTAGCGGCACCTTACCTGGCTCGCTGGATTACAGACAAAGCCAAATTATTAATGCTACTAATGACCATTGTTGCTGTTTTTAGTATTGTTTTTGCTTTTGTCCCGAAACCAGATCGGACTGGCGTAGTTACCTTAAACCAAGATGGCGCAATAACCCTGCAAGCCGAAACCCTATTGGGGGAGCCGGTAAGTGAAGGCGAGAGCGTTATATGGTACGAACACAAACCTTACTTAAAACTATTCACTAAACGTGAAGCGATGAGCGAGCAAAGTGGGACATTAGCCCTCCCTGAGGCAACTAGTGGTCGAGCTTTTAGTGTGGTTAAAACCGACAACCAAGGCGTCGAGCTAGACAGCTCCAGCTGGCCTATCGAAATTCTTATTATGTTTATTTTGAATGTACTCATTAGCTTAGCGCTTGGCCCCAAATCCCCCATCGCTTGGTCCATGTATGCCGACGCAGCCGATTACAACGAATGGAAGACCGGCCGCCGCGCTACCGCAATGACCTTCTCGGCAGCCACCTTCTCACAAAAATTGGGCGGAGCTTTAGGCTCGGCCGGCGTACTATGGGTATTAGCCTCTGTAGGCTACGCCGCCAACCAAATTCAAGAAGGTGCCTCACTTAGTAGCATTGTATGGCTGCAAACCTTGGTCCCAGCCTTCTTTGCGATTGTAGCGGTAGTTTGCCTTAAGTTTTACGACTTAAGCGCGACCAAGCTGCAGCAAATACAAAAAGACTTACAAGAGCGTAACGAAGGTAAAGCAGCCGAATAACCGCCACCCCTTCAACGCAACACCAAGCGCCGCTCGCATTTTGCTAGCGGCGTTTTTTACGTATTAATACACGCATTTTCGCAGCACGATATGCACGATTCACACATCAGCCAAGGAACCCGTAATGACTACGACTCCCTTTTTGCACGCCGCCGCCGATGATGGCCAGCGCTACAACCTTACCAGCCCAACTGCCATGCCACGGGCGGCTGCGTTCCTGTGGAACCAGCAAATGATGATTCAGGTTAACTGCCGTGGCTTTGCAATTGCACAGCATATGCAACCAGAGCCCGGCAAGTATGCTTACGCACCAAATCTAGAAGCAAAAACCTTCATGCAGCCAGAGCAACCTTACTTTGCTCATCATCCCGGTCGCTTCGTATACATAAAAGATGAAGAAACCGGTGAGATATTCTCTGCCCCCTATGAGCCTGTAAGGAAAAAAGCCGAGAGCTTTACCTTTTCGGCAGGGCAAAGCGATATTACATGGTTTGTGAAAGATGCCGGCGTCGAAGTTACCTTAACCGTAAGCCTCCCCACCGAAGACGTGGTTGAACTGTGGTCGCTCAAAGTAAAAAATGTAAGCGGCAAAGCCCGCAAGTTGAGCGTTTACCCCTTCTTTACTATTGGCTTTATGAGCTGGATGAACCAAAGCGCGCTCTACCGCAAAGACCTCGGCGGTATTGTCGCTAGCTGCGTGACGCCCTACCAAAAAGTAAAAGATTACCCGATGATCAAAACGCTTAAAGATAAAACCTTCTTTTTGCACGATACCGAACCTACATCCTGGGAAGTAGCCCGCGAAGCCTTTGAAGGCGAAGGCGGCCTGCATAACCCCGACGGCCTTCAAAGCGAGCAACTCGCCAACGGCGATGCTATTTACGAAACTCCGGCTGCCGTTGTGCAATACCGCGAAGCATTAGAGGACGGAGAGGAAAAGCAATACCGATTCCTGTTTGGCCCCGCCCATAACGATGGCGAAATAGCACAACTACGCGACAAGTACTTTGCCGACGGTGCTTTTGAACAATCGGCCAGCGACTACGCCGCCTATCTCGCCAAAGGCAATGGTGTGCTTAAAATCAAAACGCCAGACGAAGGCCTTGATAACTTTGTGAACAACTGGCTAGGCCGCCAAGTTTATTACCACGGTGATGTAAACCGCTTAACCACCGACCCTCAAACGCGTAACTATATTCAAGACAATATGGGCATGACCTACATCATGCCGCAAGTTACACGCGCCGCTTTCTTACACGCATTAAGCCAACAAGAAGAAACGGGATCGATGCCAGATGGTATTTTGATTCACGAAGAAGCCGAGCTTAAATATATCAACCAAATTCCCCATACCGATCACTGCGTATGGGTGCCGGTTTGCCTACAAGCTTATTTAGATGAAACTGGCGATTACGCTATTTTAAGCGAGCCAGTAAAGAGCGCCGAAGGCGACAAAGTGGCCACCGTATTTGAACGCACCACCGATGCCATGCGCTGGCTATTGAAAGACCGCGACGAACGCGGCCTAAACTACATTGCCCAGGGCGACTGGTGCGACCCCATGAATATGGTCGGCTACAAAGGCAAAGGCGTTTCTGGCTGGCTATCCGTTGCTACCGCTTACGCACTAAAATTGTGGGCCAAAGTAGCGGTACAGCAAAATCAACAAGCCGTTGCTGATGAGCTATTAAGTGGCGCGGCCGACTTGACCAAAGCCGTTCAAACCCACCTATGGGATGGCGACTGGTTTGGCCGTGGTATTACGGATGACGGCGTAGTGTTTGGCATTAGCAAAGACGTAGAGGGCCGCATATTCTTAAACCCACAAAGCTGGGCTATGCTGGCTGACATCGTCACACCCGAACAACAAGCCAAAATGGTTAAAGCCATTGAAGAGCAACTCGAAACCCCCTACGGCGTAGCCATGTGCGCACCGGCCTTTACCAAAATGCGTGAAGACGTTGGCCGCGTAACCCAAAAATGGCCAGGCTCAGCCGAAAATGGCTCGGTTTACAATCACGCAGCTGTATTCTACATCTACAGCTTATATATCGCCGAAGGTGGTAAAAATGCCGAGCTTGGCGAGCGCGCCTTTAAGCTATTACGTCAGATGATCCCAGGCCCAGATACCGAAGATTACCTACAGCGTGGTCAAATGCCCGTCTATATCCCCAACTACTACCGCGGCGCTTACTACCAATTCCCTCGCACAGCCGGCCGCTCAAGCCAACTTTTTAACACTGGCACTGTTAGCTGGGTTTATCGCTCACTTATTGATGGCTTGTTTGGTGTTAAAGGCTGTGCACAAGGCCTAGAGATTGCCCCACAACTACCCAAAGCGTGGAGCGAGGCTAGCGCAACGCGACTATTCCGCGGCGCCACGTTTAACATCAACTACGTACGCGGCAGCAATTTTAATATCGCGGCTGAAGGTGTAACGGTTGAAGGTAATGTTATTAGCGGTTTTGAAACCGGCAAAACTTACAGCGTGACAGTTACCGTCGCATAAAGCCTAAGGGACGAGGAAACAATATTTCATCCACTAATGCTTGATATCGACATCC
>NZ_CEXWTU010000332.1:0-4013 GCF_982758155.1 Marinagarivorans sp.
AATAACTTCCCGTTTTTGAATTCCTAGGTGCACGCTTGCCTTCGTTAAAAATATTTGCAATAGCCGGCTATTGCGTCATATTTTCGCCTCGCCAAGCAAGCACCCACAAACCCAAATTCCAGCAACTTATTCCGTGCACGCCCCTTAATGCCGGCGGGTAATAGACCCTAACGTTGCATTAACTTTTGGCCCAGTATCGCTTCGCTGCTTCTATAGCAGTATTTCTAGCGTCGTACTCAATTTCTCTGGATCTCATCTAGAGTGACTAGTATCAATCCAGAAAAATCTCCGTTCAAAGCTATGAATACCACTCTAAAAGCTCCTGAACTCAAAACCTTATGCAACGTTAGGGTTGCTCTCTATCATAGTGTTTATTGAGCATAGCCATTAGTATGGCTTTCTACTGGGTTTAAAACATTTAATACTAACGGCAGGCTAAACACAGTAAGGTTTCGATTAACGGTGCGTTTAAAAGGTAAACACGAGCATTATTTTTCATATTATTTTGTCGTGTTGAATATCTATAGACCGGCGGTGCTTAAAATCTATCGATGGTGCAGTGTGCCAAAAAAAACGACATAGTAATCAGTCTTGCAAACAATAAAGTCATTAATGACATTTTTTTGTCGCTAATGTCTTTATTGATTCGTACAAATGTATGAATGTATTTTTCATATATAGAATACGGTGTTCTATGCCTGGTGGGTTGGGCTGAGAGCGTACAGAAACCGGCTATTCTTCGTACTTTCAAACCGCATTCGACGGTATCCCATTTTATGGGTCTGCTATTTATGATCAGTTACTGAGCCTTGCTGAAAGGACGCGGCTATCATTAAGCTAGTGGCTGAAAAATAATGAGGAAATAGTATGAGGATCATCATAATTGTCAGTTTATTACTGGCATCTGTTGCTTCGGCTGATGTTAATGAGAATTGGTGGCAGGGGGGGTACCCAAAGCCTTTTAATAGTGAGCTTTTAACGGAAAAACAAAGTGCGATAACCATCAAAGGCAATCAGTTTGTTGATGATAAGGGGCGTGTTTTTCTTTTTAAGGGCGTTAATGTTGCCGACCCGGATAAACTGTCCCGAGAGGGGAAGTGGAACAAAGCACTCTTTGAAGAGGTTAAGCGATGGGGGGCGAATACTGTGCGCTTACCGATTCATCCCGCCGCTTGGGCAAAGCAGGGGCCTGGTCAATATTATGTTTGGCTTGATGAGGCTGTAGTGTGGGCCAACGAACTGGGTCTGTATTTAATTATTGATTGGCATTCAATTGGCAATTTGCATTCCGGTTTGTACCAGCACCCCATGTATGTAACGGACTTTCAGCAAACGCTAGATTTTTGGCAAAAAACAGCGTTTCGTTATAAGGGAGTGGCTGCGGTTGCGGTTTACGAACTTTTTAATGAGCCGACGCATAACTATATTGGTAATGGCGATTACAGTTTAGGCACTATTACGTGGGCGCAGTGGAAGACGCAAGTTGAAGCGATGATTGACTTGGTGCAAGCCTATGACAAACAGGTTATTCCTTTGGTTGCCGGTTTTAATTGGGCTTATGATTTAACGCCTGTTCGCAAGCAGCCTTTCGAGCGTGACAATATAGCCTATGCGGCGCATCCTTATCCGCAAAAAGCAAAACCGGAAGATCCATCGCGTGAGGAATTTTTCCGTTTGTGGGAAGAGCATTGGGGCTTTGTTGCTGATAAAGCGCCGATGATCGCTACTGAAATCGGTTGGGCCAATGAAAATGAGCACGGCGCTCATGTCCCCACAATCAATAATGATCACACCTACGGCCCGAATATTGTGAAGTACTTAGCTAAAAAGGGTATTTCATGGACGGTTTGGGCGTTTGACCCCGAGTGGTCTCCAACCATGATTAAAAACTGGGACTTTGAGCCAACAGAGCAAGGCGCCTTCTTTAAAAAGGTTTTGCAGGGTAAATTTAAAGAGTAGTGTAGCCCAGCCCGAATAAAACATTGTTTTGTTCGGGCTATTTGGCCCCTGTTTTTAGTTTGTTTAGCGTTGCTAAAATATCTGAGTTACTCCCTAGGCAGGCTTCGGTTATCATCAGTCCGCCTAGCTCCCCGACACTAATAATGTCATCTGCGCCTGCAATTTCAAAATATTCACGGGCATGAACATTTAGCATCTCGACCACCAGTTGCGCGTCGGGATTTACCTTTCTTGCCAGCATACAATGAGTTGTTGTGTATGCATCGGCGCCAAACTTTTGTTCGTAATCCGCTAAAATAATAATTTTTTGTGCTGTATCGGTTGATGCTCTTAGTAGCATCTGCGTGTCCAGTAGGTTTTTATAGCGAACAAAAAAGACGGCGTCGTCTTCAATGGGTTTGTTGTCTAGATTGGCTATAATCACGACCTCGGTGCCTTTGTAGAGTGGGTCGCTATGAAGTCGCTCAATGATTTTTCGTCCCTTCATATTCCAGCCAATAATTAAAATATGATTTTTAGTTTTGATTGGGTTCATTCCCATCTCCTCTCTTAGCTTTGTTTCAATAAACAGTGCGGCCATTAAGGCTGAAAATAAAGCGATTAACCCTAGTGACATTAATATCATGATCACGGTGATGATTCGCCCACCAGTGGTGATGCAGGTTTTGTCTCCAAAGCCCACGGTAGACATGGTACTAATGACGTAATAAATAACATCGCCAATATGCTGAAAGGCTGGGTTGTTATGTAGCTCAAAGATACTGATGCCAATAACCCCGAAGGTAAAAACGCTACCAGCGTAGCCCAGAAATTTGAGCATGAGCTTGATTTTGACTCGGTGAAAAAAATGCAGCAGTGTAAATACGGAGTGGCGGAATTCTTGGAATAATGTGGTAAACATAGAGGCTCAGTTGTTGAGTGTCTTTTTGAATTATTTGTCTTTGGCTGTATCTTGAAGTATAGGTAAGGTTGTGGCACTTGCGTTTTGAATTTTAACCCAGAGGCTATAATTCCCATTTTTGTTTATTTGCTGAGGCTGTCGTATGAAATATAAATGTGCAGGTGTTTTTTGTGTTGTTATCGTATTGTCCGGCTGTGGGGAGCAACCCGAGCCCACAGGGGTGATTCCGCAGTACCAACTAGATGCGTTGGATAAGGCTAAAAAGGTTGAAGGGTTACTTCAGCAGAAAGGTAAAAATCTAGAGAAGGCTTTGGAGGAATAATGGCGTATTCGCCCCTTAAGGCCTAAAAGCTACTGCTGAAAAAGGTGCGTAGACTTTGATAGTCCAACTGCGTTTTTAGGTTAAACACGCAGGCGGACACTATTTGTCGGGCTGCCAAATAGCTGAGTGCCCATTCTTTTTCGCGCAGCGCGTGTATAGCGCTATTCGGTATGGCCTAAACGCTGCCGAGTAAATCGGGGTACAGCTTGCTGAGCTGCTTCTGAATGTAGGCATAGCGTTTGAATTGTTTGTGGTCAGATTTCAAATCACCTATGGCGCGCAAGCAGCGGCGGCATATTTTTTCGTGTTGGTGGGTCGCTCCTTTCTCCTCATCAAATGCCGTTACTGCTTGCACCAGGTTGAGGTTCAGGCCGATATGTTTAGGGTAGGTGGCAAGGGCTTGGTTAAAGACTTCAATGGCGGCTTCAAAATCTTTTTCGTCGTAAGCGCTAATGCCTGACTTGGTGAGTTTGGCGGCTTGGCCTTTACCTTCATCACTAATGGGCTCGCCGGTAATGCCGTCAATAATACGAAGCAGTTTTGCGTCTTTAGGGTTGCTGGCGGCAACGGACGTTAAAATGGCGCGGGCTTGTTCTTCGTCATCCATGGCGTAGAGTGTGCGAGCGAACTCTAAGCTGGCACTTACCGATGGCGCGCGAACATTTTTGTAAAGTTTGGTGGCTTTATCGGCTATCGTTTTTGCTTTGTCTTTGTTACCAAGGCTAACGGCCAGTTGCGTTTCGACCATGAGTGCTTGAGCTTCAATTTCTTGTGAGCCGCCGTAGCGCTTGCGGGCGCGATCTAAAAAGGTGTTGGCTTGTTTAACGAGCT
>NZ_CEXWTU010000333.1:0-3991 GCF_982758155.1 Marinagarivorans sp.
TCCCTGCAGGCCCTCTTCGCCTAATTGGATAAACTATTATTGCCTCGTCCCTAAAACCTCAGTGTAAAGAGGTGCCGGCAAAGGGGGAATGCGTAAAACTACGTAATTGATTCCGTAATTACAGCGCACTACTGACATGTTCTGTCAGTAGTGCGCTGTAGGCTAGCTGCTCAAATCATTGATCGTTAAGGAATCACTATGTCGAACTACATTATTAAAACTTATCAATTTAAAACCAAGCCGGAAGTTGGCAAGGATGCATTTTTAGTGGTGAGCGCACAGATGGATGCCTATATACTGGAAATGGAAGGCTTTGTGTATCGCTCGGTCGCGCAAGTGGCGGATTGTGAGTGGCTAGATTGTGTTTATTGGTCCTCAGCCGAAACAGCCAAAGCTGCAGATGCGGTAATGGATCAACCTTTTATGGAAGCGTTTATGGCTTGCGTCGACTCATCGACAGTGGTCTGTACCGAAGCGATTATTGCAACGCAGGTTTATCCTGAAATGCATCAAATCCCGCCGAAATAAAATAATAATTATCCATCGATTAGAGTGTTATGAAACAAACGGAACGCCTGTTACAGCTCGTTAATTTATTGCGCAACCGCCGTACCGTATTAACGGCGCAGCAATTGGCGGATGAGTTTGGCGTTTCGTTGCGGACTATTTATCGGGATATTCAGAAGTTGGAAAGCTCTGGTATTCCGATTGAAGGCGAGGCCGGTGTTGGTTATCGTATTCACCGTTCCGTGAATTTACCCCCGCTGATGTTTGATGCTAATGAAGTGGAAGCGTTAATGTTGGGGGTGAAAATGGTAAAAGCCTGGAGCGATAGTCAATTATCGGCCTCGGCACAAAGTGCGCTGCATAAAATTGTAGGCGCATTACCTCCAGAGCTAAAACATATTGGCGATACGCTACCTTTTAAAGTCCCAGTATTCCCTGACTTTCTCGACGAAACAAATCCAAGTACCTTACTGCGTGAAGCCATTAAAAAGAACAGAATAACAGACATTGTTTATACGGATGCTAAAAATGCGACAAGCCAGCGCGAGGTGTATCCGCTGGGTTTATTATTCTGGGGGAATGTATGGACGTTAGCGGCGTGGTGTTGTTTGCGCCAAGCGTATCGCGCTTTTCGCCTAGACCGTATTGTAAGTGCTAATTTACAAGAGCAATGTTTTGAGCAAACAAAAAATTGCTCGCTTGAGCATTATATGAGCTCGTGTAGATTGGCGTAAGGGGCGAGGCAATAATAGTTTATCCAATTAGGCGAAGAGGGCCTGCAGGGAAGCAGGTTATTAGAATAACGCAGGGAGCAGTTATCGAAGGGGTTTTCTTATCAAGGCGCTTAAAGGGGCGCATGCCGGGGCATGTAACGCTTTGAACAACGAAGGTAAGAATGTCGAGATCAAGCATTTAGTGGATGGAATATTGTTTCCTCGTCCCTAAGGGCGAGTACCGAAAAAACACTTTTTGATTAATCGCTTTAAAGAGTCAGTCGGTGTTTGTGGGATTCTTCGGAGATGACGATTTCGTTTGTACTTTTAGGGGCAGGCAAACAAGTTTTCATCCATTAGGGACGTGCATGAAATAACTTCCCGTTTTTGAATTCCTAGGTGCACGCTTGCCTTCGTAAAAATATTTGCAATAGCCGGCTATTGCAAATATTTTCGCCTCGTCAAGCAAGTGCCCACAAACCCAAATTCCAGCAACTTATTCCGTGCACGCCCCTAGGCTCATTGTGTTACTGGTTGCGTACGATCTTAATCATAAAACTACCGCTATCAAACCGGTAAGTTTCAGATAAAGCTGAGGTGCTTAATTCCGCATTGCTCACAACTCCGGGATGCATAGTGACGGCGTCATTACCTGTTAACTCGTCGCGATTACTTAAGTAGCCTGCGCCTTCCATACCTAAACCCGGTACGGTATCGAGTGTTTCGGTGTTGGCTTCGGTACCGGCATCTAAAATATCAGCATTGAGTATCATGCTATCCCCAATGGCTAACCCATGAATGGCAATATTTTGTAGGCCGACTATAGCGTCGTTGGTAAAGATCGGCATACTGGCTACCGACAGCATTGCGGGGTGATCAATCATGGCTGTTATTGTTACAGCACTGTTTTGGCCAGCAGGTACAGCCGCAAGTGTAGCGCCATATATACCGGGGTTTTGTTCCAGTAGCATTGCTGGCGAACCGCTTTCGGCTAGCATTTCTAGTGCGCTAGATGCGGGGCTTCCGATGCTCCAAAGGTTTAATGCATCATCACTTAAAATAACAGCTGCGGGCGATAACGTTTGCATTGCACTGCCATTAATTAAACTCACCGAGTACTCGGCCATAGGCGCTGAGCAAAGAGGAGTGTCCGTTAATGAGCTAATGTACACAGCAAGGTTAATACCGCAGTCTTCATCGCAAGCGTCTCCTGTTGGTGGCGGCATATTCGCGCTAATGAATGAAGCTAAGTCATCTGAAGATGTTGTTAAATAATTAAACATAGTGGCATCAGCAGAAAAGGCATCTGTGCCAAAAGCGGGGTTACCGGGTGCAGTAGCGGATTCATCAAATGCACCGTGACAAAGCACACAAGATTTTGATGAATATAGGGCAGCGCCTTTTTCTGCTGTATAGGTATCGCAATCAAGACCCATCGCTGGCATTGACGAGCTAGAACTCATCATATCGGAAGACATAGTTTCCGATGAGACTGCCATATCACTAGAGCTCATCATTTCAGATGATTCTGCTGCCATGCTGCTAGCGGCACTACTGATACTACTTAAAGCTGCTGCATTTGATGTTGCGGGAGCGTCCGAATTATCACTGCCGCAAGCGGCCAGCGTTACGGCACTGACTAGGGCTAAAGAGAGGGTTCGTAAAGTCATAAAGCGCTCCTATTTAACAATTACTGTCACGCGAGCAACAGGGTTCAACCAGCGGTGAATGCGGTTATCAAAATCGCTAGCACCAGCATCGGTATCACTATCGCCCAGGTTGCCGCGATGGACATGTACAAAACCTTCAACATCAGCCATTACGCCTGAACCGCCTGTTCCTCCAGTAGTAACAAACGGGGGCGCAGGAGTGTTCGCAGCATCACCACCGATCAGCTCATTATTGGCTTCGGTTCCTGCATCATATGCATTTATATCAAGGGTATAGGTGCCTGGAGTAGTCGGTAGGGTCCAGCTGTTCAGGCCAGCAAAAGCATCATTTGTTGGCAGTAACATAGTGACAATGCTGAGTTGAGTATTATCGCCGGTGCTTAGATCCGTCATAGGCGAAGACGCTCCGGGCGCCAAAGGGCCCGCAGCCGGGTTAACTTGGTTCTTGGCGCCTATGCTCTCGGTTAAAGTTTCCAATCCAATTAACGCACCGCCTTCAGCCATGGCTTGGATTTCTGGAGACGCGACATCCCCCACGTTAAATAGCATATTGTCTGCGCTATGCGCGCTCACTAAAATCGGCGTGAAATACATGCCGTGAGTTAGGTTGGTCACACTCACAGCGATCTCGGCTGCATTGGCGGCGCTGGCAGAGGCTAATAACGTCGCAGCGCAGATTAATTTTTTATATTTCATGGTGATGTCCTGTGTTTAGTTGTGGGGCATAAAGGCTAAAATTTAAAAGCCTAAATCTACATACCTAATGGCTTTTGTCTTGTTGGTGCACAGCATACAAAACAGGTATCACGCAACTTTCACACGAATATCACTTTTTTATCACAATTAACGCCGCTGTCATTAATTGTGCCCGAATGGCACGCAGGGCCTGCATTAAGGGACGAGGAAACAATATTTCATCCATTAATGCTTGATCTCGACCTCCTTATCTTCGTTGCTCAAAGCGTTACATGCCCCGGTAACTGCTCCACGACATTATGCTCCTGCAATGTCTAATAAGGGGCTCCTGCCCCGATGCGTTACCCTACTGACCAGCCCTTTCAAGGTGACTTTTTAACCAGTTTTTCCTTCGCTAATAGCTTT
>NZ_CEXWTU010000334.1:0-3981 GCF_982758155.1 Marinagarivorans sp.
ATAGGCCCCGGCATGCGCCCCTTTAAGCGCCTCGATAAGAAAGCCGATCGATAACTGCTCCATGCGTTATTCTAATAACCTGCCTCCCTGCAGGCCCTCTTCGCCTAATTGGATAAACTATTATTGCCTCGTCCCTAATGGTTTTTCGATAACTTCGCCTCTACATTTCCCATCTTAATAAAAATCGTGCGGCAGGTGTGTCATTACAACTCACCTGCCGCACGATTGTTATTAGACAATGTATTTCCAGCCATCGCTAGGGCGCTGGATTCCACCCTTGGCCATTATTAAAGCTCGAGAATATTTTTGCACGGTTAGAGTAATACTGACTCACTTCATTAACATTAAGTTTATAGACACTAAAGCGAGAACCCAGGTTGATGGCATTACCCGATAGGGTTTTACTACCGTATTCACGATAGCCCAATATGGCAGTCCCATTGTTAGGATTTAAATCGCGCCCACTATCAAAACCTTCAGTTTTAATATGTGAATCCATTTTGCAGTTAATAAATGCAGCGCTATCGTAGCTATCCGTTTTATCCGCACCGCGCCCAAGTGTCGATTTTCCGTTACCGGGTGTATTACCGGCAGGGCCTTTACCGCGTGTGAAGCTAGAATTTAAGAAGACAAAACCCAGTTCACCCGCCGGCGAACGAGACTGCAGAACATAGCCGCCCGCGTCGCTACCTGGGCTTTTAGAGTCACCAATACTGCGAATTTCACTTTCTTCAAATAGAGCCGCCTTTGGGTAGCCCCAAATAAAATCAACATTACCGGATATCAATGACCGATAAAACCACGGATATCCTTTGGTTAAAATTGTATCTTGCTCGCTGTAAAAAGCGGTATTTTTAACAATTAAACGATTACCACTATTAAAATAAAGCGCTTCGGCTTGGCCATCGCCGCCACCACGAGTAGCGCTGTTATGGAAAGTCATATTTTCTAAAGTAATAAGATCGCCACCGGCAATCACAAACATGGAGCGCCCCGTAGAACCGCTATTAATACTATTACCATTGCGCGCACGCACCACTGTATTGTCACGGCTTTCGCCAACTATTCGTAGATTACTCTTATTTTTTAAATCAAGTAGCTCCGGGTAGATGCCATCTTTCACATTAATTTGGGCCGTAGACGTGCCGCCATGCTTACTTAAAATATAATCGAATGCGCCCTGTAAAGAACCAAAGTCGGCAGGGCCATTATCATCAACGGTAACCATCGAGCTGGTCGGTGCAGAGGATTTAGTTCTAAATTGCCATTGCGTACCGGATACGCCATTATAATTTTGACCATTAATAACCCCCGTTAATACGCCGCTATTAATAACAACATTATAAGTCTTGCCATAAGTCAGCGTTTTAGCATGCGGATTAATAACGACGGTATTACCGGCGATAGAAACCAGCCACGTTTTTAATGTACGCGTACCCACACTATCGCTTTCCTCGCCAACATTAATGCTATCCACTTTTTGGTTATTGCTCGCATCATAAATATCAATAACCCCATTTTGAATGGTGGGCGTATTATCAAATGTAATGCGCAAATAGGTATCCGGGTTAGCATCACTTGCCCCTGGGGCGGGGTAAGTACCAGGGGCATCGCCGATAACAACACTCCCCATACTACTATTAGTTCCAGCACTGCTAATGGCACCGCCATCACACAACCCTACCGCTAAACCATCGCCCTCAATCGAGATCGAATCGATATTAGCTGCGCCAGCGGCAGTGGTAGCGACCAATCGAATCGTATTATTGCCCTCAACCAAACTAATAGATGCCGCCTCTGTTTGCCAACTCGTCCACTCGCCTGTTAGCCCCAAACTTAACTGGGTGGCATAACCTGATTCATCAATGGATAAATTAGCACTGCGTGGGTCGGTTCCACCATTGGCGTAACGTACTACCACGCCATAATTGCCCGACCTAGGCGCATCTACAGCCCAGACAATACTCGCGCCCAACTCATTAACGGTATCCGCAAAGCCCGTCCCGGTGTACCCCATATGCTGATTATCAATAACGCCGCTATTGCTGCAAAAACCACCCTCGGCTTCCTGTATTGTTAACGTCTGCATTACAACATTAGGCACACTGGAGCTAACCAGAGATGAAACACTCGATGCTCCCGGTAAACTTGATAGCACCCCAACCGAGGAGCTGCTCACCGCAGAAGATAGCGTGATGCTTTGCGATGACGTAACACTTGTGCCATCGCACGCGGCTAGCGCAAAGGTCATCAAGGCAAGCGCAGAGGATTTGTAGAATTTCATATTATTGTCCTAAGAAGTGTTTAAATCAGCTGAGCGCTATTCAACAGCCAAAAATCGGCATTACCAAAACAAAGCAATAGGCCACACAAATAACAAACACCTACAATATTGGTATTACCAATTGTAGCGATTACCTCAGGAAATAAGTACATCAATTGCGATGTACTGCCAAACACTGTGAATGGGGTCACAAGGGAGGAGCCATTAAGGCGCGGTGCGAAATACTGAGTGGGCACTCACAAGCGCGTTAACAGCTTCAAAGGTTACGGAAGTAGGCAGGACGAGATGGCAACACTTTAGAGCCGAGGCAATAATGCCCAGCAACGCCCCTAAGCAATTAGCGCCTCAAAAATTCAGCAATAGCATCTATCTCTTCAAGCGTCGCAAACTGAGCTAAATCGTCAGGTTTTAGATGGGCCATCGTTGGCACCGTCTGGATTTTAAAATTGATTAACTCCGCGCTAGCGCCGGTAACATCGCCAAAGCGTTGCACTCCTTCGCCATTGCCGGTATGGCAACTTGAGCAGTGCCGAAGAAATTGTGACAAGCCGTCTATTGGCTGGGGTTCTGGTTCTGGTTCTGGTTCTGGTTCTGGCTCAGGTTCTGGTTCTGGTTCTGGTTTTGCATCAGGGAACGCGTTTTTATCACGCATCGCCGCAAACAAATCCTGAATATCACTCAAGGTAGCGTCTTTTAGCACTGGCCCCATCGCACTTCCCAGGTGACCAAATTTGGCTTTATGCTGGCCAATAAAAGGTTTGTTACGCATGTATTTACCGGCGGTAAAATTACCGCCATCAAGCAAAACAGCCGTACCATCAACCCCATGACAATCAGCGCACGCGCTTGCGAATAGTTCTTTACCCGCAACATCGCTACCATCAACACCAAGGTTAGAAAACCCTCGTCCACGCGGGTACTGGCTACCAATGAGAATCAGGTCATAAAGCGCTGCGGTATCTAAAGTCTCTTCTTTCAAGAATTTAACGATATCCCAAATTTGGTCATCGGTAAGAATGTCACTGTAGGCAGGCATAGAGTCGCCAACTGCAGCGTTAGTTGAAGGGTCGTAACCGGCAAGAGTGTCGTTAACGGAACGGCGATTTGTTCCATTTTTTACGCGATTAAACAGCACTTGCGGGCTCGAAGTTTCGGCTAACAAAGCTAGGTCAATATCAGCAACCCTTGGCCTATCTGCGTTAGGCGCTAAATTACTGTTACCACCCATTTGGCCAAGCTGATCCCAGCCGTGGCAGTGGCTACAGGCAAAAAACTGGGGCTTTTGTGCAATAACATCAAGTTGAGCCTGGCCGACAAGCTCGCTGTTATTGAGTGTAAAACCCGTTTCGGTTGCCCAAAACTGAGCATACAACTGCCCACCTTTAATGCCATCAGCATCTTGGTAAGCGGCGCCTCCCGTCATATCACCATTGCTGGCAGATGAAGAATTTGTAACTGAAGAGCTTGCAATGGATAAACTGCTCGCGGCGGAGGAACTGCTAGTGTCACCAGTACACGCACTCAGTAACAGGTATGCACAAAGTGCTATGCATTTTCGATGAGACAAATATTTTAAAGCCAACATAGTAAGCTCCGACATCACAGGCAGAAAAATAGGATTTAGATAGAGTTTTAAAAATGCGCCACACTCGAAAGTGCAGCGCTTTAGGGGCGAGGCAATAATAGTTTGTCCAATT
>NZ_CEXWTU010000335.1:0-3937 GCF_982758155.1 Marinagarivorans sp.
AAGGGGCGCATGCCGGGGCATGTAACGCTTTGAGCAACGAAGGTAAGGAGGTCGATATCAAGCATTAGTGGATGAAATATTATTGCCTCGCCCCTTAAGCCCCGCCCTTAGCCCTGCCCTTAAGAGTTGGGCGCTAGTAACCCGTTATTATTTCGCGACAAAACCTAGCGTTTCGATTGCCTCAATTAGATCTAGATTCTACATTTCAAACAACCACCCAAGCCTGAATTACCCTTGTATGAAAGCGGTTTAGCGGTTGACATGATCAATAATTCTTAGCGCCATGCGGAATTCTTTCGCCTTTACACCGCTTGCCGCTCAACGGTATTTATCATGCAGCCAGGTTACAGACCAACGACACAGAAACTTAACGCCGAAATAATTTCTAGTTTCGCTGTCGACGTTGAGCTGGCAAATAGCTGTAATGCTCCACCACTTTGTAATTAACAAACAAAATCGGGTGTCCTCGTCTAATTGGTTAAATGATTTTTTCCTCGGACCTTATGCACCCAACATAAGATAAAAAATAACGTGGCACCAATAATGGGCTGAAAATGTTCACGACACACTAGCATGCACAAGAAGCGCGCACCTTTTTGGACCTCAACTCAAGCATCTAATCGTGATCAAATAACTAAGGAAAGCAAGCTACAACTTACTGGTGCCAAAAAAACTCATTGAATTCAAGAGGTGGTGCACTTTGGTGCAACATTTACCTAGCGGATGTGAATATCCAGGGATTTATTTTGCAACTCATTGAATTATATATGTTTTATCATTTTGGTTCGCTGCTTGCAAAAGGTAGGGCTCAGCTTCCATTGAAATGAGATGAGTTATGTCCTATTTAGAACCCAGTGAATTTGCCACCAAAATGGTCGATGCCGGCGAATCCAAAATTTTTATGTCAACCAAAGATACTGTCATTCGCGCATTTATGGCGGGTGCTATTTTGGCGCTTGCCGCATTCTTTGCGATTACTGTCATGGTTAAAACCGGCAACCCGTTAATAGGGGCCATTCTTTTCCCTGTTGGCTTTATCATGCTGTATCTGATGAAGTTTGATTTATTGACTGGGGTATTCACTCTGGTACCACTGGCAGTAATAGATAAGCGTGCAGGCTGTACCTGGTCGACAATGTTGCGTAACTGGGGCTGGGTATTTTTGGGTAACTTGGGTGGCGCATTAACGGTTGCCGTAATGGCATCTTTTATTCTGACCTATGGCTACAATACTGATGGCGGTGCATTAGCGGCCAAGGTGGGAAGTATTGGCGAAGCAAGAACTCTAGGCTACAAAGAGCACGGTTTAGACGGCTGGATTACTATTTTTATTCGCGGGATGTTATGTAACTGGATGGTATCTATGGGTGTTGTGGGCGCTATGATATCGACTTCGGCCTCGAGTAAAATTATGGCGATGTGGATGCCTATTATGCTGTTCTTCTTTATGGCGTTTGAGCACTCAATTGTAAATATGTTCCTATTCCCATTCTCTATGATTATGGGTGGTGACTTTACTGTAGTGGATTACCTTATCTGGAATGAGTTACCAACAGTACTCGGTAACCTTGTAGGTGGATTCTTGTTTGTTGGCTTGCCGCTTTATTTAACGCATGTTAAAACAAGCCCAGAGCGTCGTTCAGCCTAATCGCTATTGACACATTAATACTCTATTAATGGAACCCCGCTTGTAAAAGTGGGGTTTTTTTATGATTAAAGATTCATTAAAAATAGCTGTTGGGCAATACAGTGAAGCCGGGCGAAAACCCATTAACCAAGATTGCCATGGCTTAATGGTGCCCAAAGAACCTCAGCTTACCTCCAAAGGTATTGCTTTAGCATTGGCAGATGGCATTAGCAGTAGTGATGTGAGTGAAGTGGCGAGTAAAGCTTCTGTGCAAGGCTTTTTATCGGACTATTACTGCACCTCAGATGCGTGGTCTGTTAAACATTCAGCGCAGGCTGTTTTGAAGGCAATAAATTCTTGGTTATATGCTCAAACACAACAAAGTAGCTATCGGTTTAATAAAGATAAAGGCTACGTATGTACTTTTAGCGGCATTATCTTCAAATCAAATACAGCGCATATTTTTCACAGCGGTGATTCGCGAGTGTATCGATTCAGCCAAGGCACTTTAGAGCAGTTAACACAAGATCATCGACATCAGCTATCAGAAGAAACCAGCTATTTAACGCGTGCTCTTGGAATTAACGACTACCTAGAGATCGACTATATTACCGCGCCTATTGCAGTAGACGATATTTTTATATTGGCAACCGATGGGGTTTATGAATTTTGGGATGAGCAACTGTTGACGGCAGAGCTAGCAAAGGCAGATATAGAGTTGCCCACATTAGCTAAAAGCACAGTGGAGGCCGCATTAGCAGCCGGTAGCGACGACAATCTAACCTTGCAACTGGCACGCATTACCGCAGTACCCAGTAATAACATGGAGGAAATTCAACGGCAGGCTATGCTGTTACCTGCACCGCCAACCTTGGCAGCCCGCATGGATTTTGAAGGCTTTACTATTCTACGAGAAATCTACATTAGTAGTCGCAGCCACGTTTTTTTAGCAAAGCATAATGGCAGTGGTGAGCATGTCGTTATTAAGACCCCGTCATCAGAGATGCGAGACAATCAAGAATATCTGCAACGCTTTATTATGGAGGACTGGATTGCTCGGCGGCTGAGTCACGCCAACATTTTACGTGCGCTTACACCACAAGAAGCACCTAATTACCTTTATATTTTGACTGAATTTGTGGAAGGCCAAACCCTAGCGCAATGGATGGCCGATAATAAAACTCCCACCCTTGAACGGGTACGCGATATTGTTGAACAAATTGCTGCTGGCTTACAAGCGTTGCACCGACAGGAAATGGTGCATCAGGACCTTAGGCCCGCCAATGTTATGATTGATACGCAAGGCACGGTTAAGATCATTGATTTTGGCGCCGTTAAGGTTGCAGGGCTGAGTGAAATACGGCCCAGTAACGAAGGCATTATGGGAACGGCACAGTACACCGCACCAGAATATTTTTTAGGGGAGCTGGGTTCACATAGAGCCGACATTTTCTCATTAGGCGTAATGGTGTATCAAATGTTATCTGGCGGTAGATTGCCTTACGGCAATAATGTTTCCAAAATTAGAAGCCATAGGGACTGCCAAGCACTTCATTACCAACCTTTGTCGCAATTCAAAAATCCGCCGCCAGCGTGGGTAGACTACGCAATAGCGAAAGCACTTAATCCCAACCCACTTAAGCGATATCAAGAAATTTCCGAGTTTGTATACGAGCTACGCAATCCAAACCCTCAATACCTCCAACGTACTCAAGCACCAGTGATAGAGAGAAACCCCGTTCTTTTTTGGCAAGTAATATCGCTAATACTACTGCTGGTTGTGATATACCAAGCCAGTCATTAATTATTTTTAGATTGGGTCGAGTACTTGGATTGGGTGGTACAGTTTTGGGGCATCGGACAACACCACTTTGCTATCGTTACGACTAGCGTTTCTGCTTTAATACGTTCAATCATGCAGCCAACGGGCAACCCGGGCTGTTGATTTTTAAGACGGGCGGATTGTTCAGGGTGAAACAGTCACATCTGATTGCACAATAGGCTCTGGATCACGCTAGGCCCCTCGAGACTTTGCTGTTTGCTGTTTGCTGTTTGCTGTTTGCTCAGCGTGTAAGCTCTAGCAATATCAAAAAAAGATAGCGGGACATGCATTTGCTATCTTTTTATAATCAAACTAATTGAGACGCTCAATACCACAAACCGCTAAGGCTATGCCCTGTCAATAGACGGTCAACATATCCTCTTGCTTTAAGGCGCTCAAAACATACGTTAAATCGCAAATTTTGAAGCACCTAAGGGGCGTGCACTGAATAAGTTGCTGGAATTTGGTTTTTTGGGTGCTTGCTTGAC
>NZ_CEXWTU010000336.1:0-3872 GCF_982758155.1 Marinagarivorans sp.
AAGGAGGTCGAGATCAAGCATTAGTGGATGAAATATTGTTTCCTCGTCCCTAAGGTTTGTTATCCCTAGCAAGCGCCCGTTTTGTTTTAGCGGTGGCCTCCATGCTTAGAGGATCATCTGGCCAGGGGTGACGGGGGTAGCGGCCTTTCATTTCTTTTTTAACCTCGGTGTATCCTGTTTTCCAGAAAGCGGCTAAATCTTGTGTTACTTGCAGGGGCTGCTTGGCGGGCGAGAGTAGGTGAACGGTAATGTTTTGTTGACCATTGAGTACTGTTGGTGTGGTGTGACAGCCAAACATTTCTTGCAGTTTTACAGCCAGAACTGGCGGAGACTGTTGGTAATCAATATTGGCCATTCGGCCGCTAGGTATCGGGATTTTAGCCGGCGCGAGTTCATCTAGCTTTTGCATTTTTGGCCAAGGTAATAGCACTTTTAACAACGGGAAAAGAGTAATCTTTTTGAAGTCGGCTAGCGTGTTAATGTTGGCTAAGTGTGGCGTTAACCAATCATCCAAGGCCGAGAGTAAGCCATCGCGGCTCATGTCGGGCCAGTCATTCCCTTGTTTGTTACGCAAAAAAGCAACGCGTGCAATAAACTGCACGCTGTTGTCTTCCCAATCTAAATAGTCCAAACCTTTATCGCGGAGTAATGCGCTAAGCGCTTGGGTTCTTACCTCGGCTGGAATGTTATTTATCGCTTTCTTTTGGATCAGTATTTTATCGAGAAGTGTCCTGTTTTCAGCAATAAAACGGCCTTTGTCGTCTTGCCATTGGGCAACGGTAATCTCTTTTATATGGCTGGCTAAATCTTCATTAAAAAAGCGGGGGTTGAGTGCAGCGGCGATAAATATGCGGTCCTGCGATTTACCTGCAAGCCCACCGGCTTCGGCAATACTTAACCACGGTTCCTGCGCGAGAGCGTCGCTTTCATCAAGTTGCGCCGCGCGGCCATTGGCTAGCTGAAATACAGCAACACCGTTATTGCTCGCTTTGCGTTTAGCGATGCGTTCGGGGAAGGCCTGCGCAATAAGTAACCCGGTAATTTCGCCTTTATCCTGCGTTGATGTGTTGTCTTTTTTGAGTGGGTTACCTAATGTTCTAGCCAATTGTTTAACGCGTTGCTGCCACGCTTTGTGCTGTGGATTACGGCTTTGCTCTATGGCGACTATATGGTCGTAAATATCCGTGCCTAAATTTTTAGGCGGGCGTTCACTGAGTAATGAAGCAACAAGACTGCCCAAGCTGGTTGCGCCGAGTTTTTCTGATTGTACTAACAGTTGGGCTAGGCGTGGGTGGCAGGGGAAGTTTGCGAAACGTTGGCCGTGTGCCGTCAGTTCGCCTTTATTGACGGCATTAATTTTTGCGAGTGCTTCCAGCGCTTGTTGCCAGTTAGCTTCGGCGGGTGTGTTTAACCACTGTAATTCGTTGGGATGGCTAACCCCCCAATGTAACAGCGTGACAGCCAGCGGCATTAAATCGGCATTAATAATTTCGGGGAGTGAGTGGCGCAAGCGCTGGCCATGCTGTGATTCACTCCAAAGGCGATAACAAATACCGGGCTCCATTCGCCCGGCGCGACCAGCACGTTGCTCGGCGGATGCTTGTGAAATACCTTGGGTGTGGAGGCGAGTAAGGCCGGTGTTGGGATCGAAACTTGGGTTGCGAGTAAGCCCGCTGTCAATAACCACACGAACCCCTTCGATGGTTAAACTGGTTTCGGCAATATCTGTGGCCAGCACAATTTTTCGAATATTGGCTTTCGCAGGCGCAATGGCAAATTGTTGTTGTTCTAACGATAAGTTGCCGTGTAATGGAAAGCAGAGAATGTTGTCGGGGAGTGGTGCTAGCGCTTGTTGCGCTCGGTTTATTTCGCGTACGCCCGGTAAAAAAACCAAGATGCTGCCGCTGTCATGGGTTATGGCGTGTTGAAGGGTGCTTACTAATTGCGGTAAAAAGTCATTGTTTTTAAAGTGTGTATTGGTACGTGCGGGTTGGGCTGTGTGGTAGTGAATATCAACGGGGTAGCTTCGACCTTGGCTGGTGATAATCGGACAGTCAATCGAGGGAGTGGAGCTGCGTTCGAGTAATTGAGCAACGTTTTCGCTATCGAGGGTAGCAGACATCACCAGTATTTTGAGTGGATTGTTATCTTCACGAAAAAGGTCGCGTGCTTGTAAGCTTAAGGCGAGGCCCACATCGGTATTTAAGCTGCGCTCGTGAAATTCATCAAAAATGATAATGCCAACGCCGTTCAGTTCTGGGTCGTCTTGTAGCCAGCGCGTTAATAAACCTTCGGTAATCACTTCTATGCGCGTATTAGCGCTAACTTTGGTGGCTTGGCGCATTCGGTAGCCAACGGTTTCACCGACTTTTTCGCCTAACATATGCGCCATGCGATTCGCCGCGTTGAGCGCCGCAACCCGGCGTGGCTCGAGTAAAATTATCTTTTGTCCTTTTAACCATGTCTCTTTGAGTAAGCTAAGAGGCACCTGCGTTGTTTTACCCGCCCCAGGCGGTGCCTGCAGAACGCAATGTGGCGAGCTGTTCAAGGCGGCAAGTAGTGCAGGTATGCAATCGTGTATTGGCAGTGACATAAAAAACAATCAGTTAAGTAAGCGAAAAGGTAGCTATTCAGCCATGCGCAAATAGGCCGGCAAACTGATCATTTTCTGGGCCGCTCAAGCCATCTGTGACTTTGTGCTCCTGCAAAGTCTACCCCCACGCATCCGTGCTGGGGCTGGACGCTATGCAAGCGTTCCCGACGCTTGAATGCCCGGAAAATAATCAATTCGCCTTTTTTGTGAGTATTATTTCGAGCCCACCTGAATAGTTACGCGAAAAAACGAGTAAGTGCGCAGAGTATTTTACCGGACGCAGGCTTTTGAGTAAGCTGTGCGCCCTAACACTTCGTGAGAGAGCATAGCGTGCAGCGACTCGACAAACTATTGGTAGAGCATGGTCTAGCAACCACTCGTACACAAGCCCAAAAATTAATTGAAGCCGGGCTGGTCGAGGCAAAGGTTGCAGGGCAGTGGTCGATACAGAAAAAAACTTCAGTGAAGTTGCTGGAAACGTGCGAGCTTCGCACCGGAGAGCACCCCGAGCTACGCTATGTTTCGCGAGCCGGATTAAAGCTGGAGGCAGCATTACGAGACAATTCGTTAGATGTGGCAGGCTTAACGGCGTTGGATGTGGGGCAGTCTACCGGTGGCTTTACCGACTGTTTGCTTAAGCACGGTGCGCGCAAGGTGGTAGGTGTTGAGGTAGGCCATGATCAACTGGTGGAAGCGCTTCGTGATCATGCGGATGTCTTATGCTTAGAGGGGCTTAATGCGCGTTACTTGGACCCCGATATTCTGAAATATGCACCGGATAAATTTGATATAGCGGTAATGGATGTTTCTTTTATTTCTCAAAAGCTAATATTGCCGAACTTGCCTGCCTTGTTAAAGCCGCAAGGCTTATTAATTACATTGATTAAACCGCAATTTGAAGTGGGGCCAGAAGGGTTGGGTAAGGGCGGGCTCGTTCGCCCCGATGTTGATATGCAGGCGTTAGAGTGCGAGTTCAGGACTTTTGTGGCCGAGTTAGGCTTTGATGTGTTGCATTATAACGATAGCCCCATAACCGGTGGCGACGGCAATCGTGAATTTCTATTAGTGGCTCGATTGGCAGCCTAAATAGCGTTAGGGACGAGGAAACAATATTTCATCCACTAATACTTGATCTCGACCTCCTTACCTTCGTTGCTCAAAGTGTTACATGCCTCGGTAACTGCTCCATGCGTTACCCTACTGACCTATGTCCTATAGGCCCCTGCATGCGCCCCTTTAAGCGCCTCGATAAGAAAGCCGATCTCTTCGTCTAATTGGA
>NZ_CEXWTU010000337.1:0-3830 GCF_982758155.1 Marinagarivorans sp.
GAGAAAACAGGACCCTGCGTCTAATTTGGACAAACTATTATTGCCTCGCCCCTAACCCTTATTGACCCCGAGTTAATTTTTACCAATGAATATCAAGCGCCTCTGATTATGACGGCATTTTATTTATTTAATTTACCGGTTAAAGCTAACAATACCCATATTACTTATGACCCTATGGCCGAAGAAGATATACCCGATAACGCCGAAGAACTGTTGGATGATAGTGAGAGTCCAGCGTCTGACTTCACGCTGCCGCAGGCGATTACTCACACTAAAGCGATTACCTTACGCCACGATCAATCGGTATTTACGTTTGAGTTCTCGCTGTTGAATTTTGATGTGGCCGAGCAAAACCACTACGCTTATAAATTGACAGGCTTTGATGAAGATTGGACTTATTCTAAAACACGGCGTACGGCAACCTATACCAATTTAGATTCCGGCGAATATGTTTTTCAGGTGCGTGCCACCAATAATGAAGGGGTTTGGATGAAGCAGGAATTAACGATTGCTTTGTCTATTTTGCCGCCATGGTGGGCTACCTGGTGGGCGTATATGATTTATCTCTTTACCTTTATGTTCTCTTTTTTAGGTATTATTTACTCTCAGTATGCTAAACGTCAATTTGTTGAAACGCAGAACCGACTTCTTGAAGATAAAATAATTGAACGTACTAAAGAATTGAAAATTAAAAATAATGAGTTAGAAGTCGCTTATAGAAACATGGAAGATGCCAGTTATTCTGATCAGCTGACCGGCTTGCGTAATCGTCGCTATCTGTACAATACAATTGCTTTAGATATAGCGAAAGTGGTGCGAGGTTACCAAGAACCAGTAACGCCAGAAAGTACTCCTGCAACAAAAGAAAGTTTAGTGTTTTACCTTATCGATATAGATCACTTTAAATCAGTGAATGATCAATATGGCCATTCTAATGGTGATGTGGTTCTAAAAGTGATTGCTGATATTTTAGTGGAAACCTGTCGCGATTCGGACTTGGTCATCCGTTGGGGGGGGAGAAGAATTCTTGATTGTTTGCCGATATGTTTCGCGTAAGTTCGCTGACGTAATGGCTGAGCGCTTACGCAAAGCGATAGAGCTTGTCGAGTTTCAGTTAGATAGCCAACTTGATAGCCAACTAGATGGCCAACAAGTGATTCACCGTACTTGTTCTATAGGCTACGCTTGCTATCCCTTTGATGTTCATTCCCCTGAGGCAGTAACAATGGAGCAAACCATTGATATTGCCGATTGGTGCTTATACAGCGTGAAAAATAATGGCCGTAATGGCTGGGCAGGGCTAGAGCTGAATCAGCCGCTGGATAGTGACATTGAAAAATTCATGCGCAATATCGATGACTATATTCAACGTAAAAAAGCCACATTAGTGCGAAATTGACAGTGATTGTCAGCCCTATGTATCAGGCAAGGTGTAGCATCAGTTAAGTACCCCGATGTATACCTCATCTCGTCCCCTAATATCGCCCCTCATCTCGACAAATTCTCAGGCGCGTCGTTGATCGCGGTGTCTTAAGGGGCAGTGCTATTTAACTTCAGTGTTGCTGAAAGATACCTCACTAAATGTTGAATACCAATACGGCTACAGCAGCCGTATTAAATCACTCAGCGTCAAAAAACTGCATCGCTTTTGTTCACTAACCAGATGTTAACAAACACACAGTTTTATCTTGTGCGCTAATCCAGCGTGAGTGCAAAAGCCGTTTCTCCTATATTCTAAGTTTGGCTTAGATGTGCTAAGTATATTAATCAATAATGCTAATGTCGGTAGCCGTTAGCGACAAAAGGAACTGCCATGAAAAAAATATTACTGGGCGCTGCTGCCCTTTGTTTAGTCGCCTGCCAAGGTGAGGCGATTGTGGACTCACAAGCTCTTGCCGATACGGAATGGGTATTAAAATACAGCCAATCAGATATAGGGCTGAAAGAGTCTTTAGAAGGGTTGTTTACAGTCAAGTTTGGCATGCAATCTCAGGTCGAAATCTCGCACCAGTGCGGTACTTACAGTGCTACCTACACCGCGCAGTATAGTGATAATGGCTTAAGCGCGCCTATGCAAATATCCTCTATGGGCTCAGCTGAGGACGCCAGTTGTGATACCGAATCATTAATGGCTTACCAAAATATCTTAAACACCATTACCGATTACGATTTAGAGGGGGACAGGCTTGACTTAAAAGAAGGGGATGTTACAAGTTTAATTTTGGAGCGGCGTTTTAATTTATGCGCGACGCCTGCCTCGCTCTCGGGTAATCCCGGTAATGATATGTATGCACCAGTTTCAGTATGGCTTGATTTTGGCGATACGCCACATGCCGATGTAATTCAACACTTTGATACACAATACCCCGATTTTACGGTAATGCCATCCAGTGAATGTGATGCCAGAGTTTTAGCGAACATGAACCGCAATACGCTTGACCAATTGCGCTGCAATGACGCTATTAGCCTCGTAACTTACCGTTAATTAAGGGAATGCCATTATGAATAATAAAATTTTATCTACCACCCGTCGTCGTTTGATTAAATCGGGTGGTCTACTGGCGGGAGGCATCGCTACGGCAAGTGCAAGCGGTCTTGCTGTTGATACGGAAGCAACCCCGCGTGTCATTTTTGTCCATGTACCTGGTGGCGTAATTCCAGAGCGGTGGTTCCCGCAAGGTTGCGGCGATACATTTGCACTGAATGAAATGAGCGCACCATTAGAGCCTGTAAAGCAACACTGCGTTTTTTTACAGGGTATTAATTTAGTCGAATATGGGCACGCCACGCTTTGGCGTTTATTAAATCCAGAATTCAGCCATGCTGAATCTCTAGATGTGCGACTAGCCAAACATTTTGGTGCAGATACTCCATTAGTATTGTCTTCAGGTGAATTCTCGACAGATAGCATGACTTCTACCGAAGCCGGTCGCGTACCGCCGAATACAAATATGGAAAATGTGTTTAATGCTTTATTTTCACAAACACAATTAACATCACCTCTGTTTGATCATTTTGCGCAACAAGATTTAGCCCCGGACCCTAACGATTTTGAAACGCAATCGCGGCAAATGCTAGAGCTTGCCGTTTTAGGTTTGCAGCACAATAAAACCCGTGTCGCGAGCCTAATGCTGGGTGATGAAGAGGGCGACTTTAGAATACCCAGCCTGGGGATGGATATTAGCTATGCACAAGCACTTCACGCTACTGGAGCACCAGAAGCGTTTATCGCCTACCGCCAATTTTTAAGTGCACGCGTCGCTTATTTAATCCAGCTGTTGGCAGCTACTCCAGACAGTAGCGGCGTCCCACTTATTGATTCAACCTTAGTCGTGCAAGTTTCTAACATGGGAGATGGTCGAAGCCATACTGGTACCGATGCGCCAGTTATGTTTGCGGGTGGAAAAAAATTCATTAAAAATGGTTTAGTTGTTCGCCCGCCTATTGGAGCCAATACCCAGCGCGAGGTGCTCGATACGGTAAGCGCCGCACTAGGGTTGGGTGGTGATAATTATGGTAGCGGCCCGATAAGTTCATTGCTGATCTAAGAGATTAATACCTAATGCAGCTAATTCTGTAACTTTTTTTGCAACTTGAAGCATTCCTAATCATATTTTTAGGCATGCTTTTTTATGCTCGCTATACGTATATTTTGTGCACTCTAAACAATGCCAAGTAATCAATAAGCTTAAAACACATTGCCTCAGCCATTAATTTGTACTTTAGGCGGGTTCGTGCGTTTAAAAAATAACTTAGCGCCTTAGGGGCGTACATGAAATAACTTCTCGTTTTTGAATTCCTGGGTGCACGCTTGCCTTCGTTAAAAATAT
>NZ_CEXWTU010000338.1:0-3828 GCF_982758155.1 Marinagarivorans sp.
GTAAGGATGTCGAGATCGAGCATTAGTGGATGAAATATTGTTTCCTCGTCCCTTAGGTAGCCAGGCACGGATCTCTTTGGGCGCGGCGGTGAGTGAATACCGCCCTGTTGACGACGGATATTTGCCAGCACTAACACCTACTTTTTAAAATACGGTAACCAGGCTGATGGTAAGGCAGTAAATTAATCTGTGTTTCTACGTAGATACAACGGAATGGGCGGTTTCACTTGACGGTTAGTGGGGCGTCCATATATGTCCCGCTATCATATTTACGCTTCTTTAATGCGGATAACATTTGCACCACTTACTTGTAAATATTACGCATTATGCAAGCCCAATTCGTTACTGATAATAAGGTAAAACAGTCGCTTAGGCGCTGCCCTTGGCCTAAAACACTAAGATGATCGAAAAGTGATCACTTTGTGTGAATTACGACACAACCTATAAGACTGTGCTTTTAATAACCAAAAAATACTGTTTTAATGCCCGCCACTTATGAATTGAACGATTTTTAGACGATTTCGAACTAAAACGAATTTTTAAACCTTTAATTCGATGTCACGGAAGATAGAGAGTTTGCACCCTTGAGGAAATATGATGAAAACTTTATTTAACAGAAAAAACCTTTTACTCGCCACCGCCATTGCTGGTTTGGCTTTTAGCTCTTCAGCATTTGCGGCTTTTGACATACAGGCACTTGCTGAAACAAAAGGCGGCTACGCTGACCGTGATTTAGAGAATGGCGTAGTTGTTAATGCCTCTTTAAGTGACCAAGGTACAAAAATAGCTTTACTTAATGATGGTCAAGAGACTGTCATCATTGATAGCGCTTCTGTTAAGAGTGACGTGAACCTTTCTAACGGTATTGTTTATTGGACAGAAGTAGATCGTATCGACGACGAATTTATAGATACGCTTTATTCTTACGAAAACGGTGCAATAGCGTCTATTACTGACAGCAGCTCAGCTAAAGATGGCTTTTCTTATGATGATAACGGCAACGTTGCATGGGTAGAGTCGGTTGATGGTGCGAACGAGCTGTTTTTTTATGACGGCGTAAGTGTAACGCAAGTCACTGAAGGCCATGTGGGCTTTACACTGAGTAGCTACAGTAAGAACATTAGCGTTGCCGGTGGGAAAATCGTTTGGGGCGAGAGCAATACTCTGCTTATGTGGGACGGTCAAAACATCACGCAAATTTCTCCTGCAGATCAAACTCGCCAGTCTTGGGCAAGCTTTGACGGCGACTCAGTTATCTGGTCTGGCACAAACGCTACAGTGTCTAACGAAATTTTCGAGTATAAAGATGGTGCTGTTACACAGCTAACAGATACTACAAATTCCCCTAGTGGCTCTAAAGCGAATGCGCGCGTAGAAGAAGGTATTGTTACCTTTCAACGCGCGACGAGCTTTTTGGGTTCTGCGCCAGATGAGCTTTATGTCATCGAAAATGGTCAAGCTGTATTACTTACCTCTGTATCAGTAAACGATGCGCAAGTTGACGACGGGAAAATCTACTGGACAGAAGGTACAGCAGCCGATACACCCGCTTCATTATTTGAGCACAGCAATGGCGTGACAACGCAAATCGAGACCACGCCGGGTCTAATTACGGGTCTTGAGGCTGATAACGGTTATATCATATGGAATGCAATCGCGTACCCTAATCCGACTATGGTGACTTTAGCTAGTCCAGTTTCTGATAACGAGACAGTTACTGTCAATGCAGGTAGTGAGCACACGGTAACGACATTGGATCTAACTGAGGACGTTACTATTGAGTTTTCTCAATGGTCAGATTGGAGCTGGAACCCGGTAGCACTTGGCTTGGGCTTCACTTCAGCTGATCAATACTCATTAGATGGTATTGTAGGGTTTGATGCAGACGGTAACAGTCATAGCCTTAGCGGTTATTGGTCTCCACTGAGCCTTCCTTTTACATGGGCTCCAGTGACGTTAACGATTCCTGCGCAGCCAGGTCGTAGCATTCGCGTACAATGGTGGGCTACAGGCGAATAAGCCTAAGGCTTTTTGACCTAATCTATTAAAAGCGCTACCGAAAGGTAGCGCTTTTTTTGGCCAATAAGGTAGCGATTAAATCTTGGTTTGGAGCTTGCGAGAGTGTTTATTTTCTCTACAGACAACGATAGCCTTAACCATGGAAAAAGCGGTACTTAATAGATTAAATATTGATATTGATGCTTGGCTTCTACAAACACAACATCTTGAGCAACACTACCAGACACTATCCACAAAACGAAGACAAAGTGTAAAGCGCGCCGCCTAGGCCTTACTCAAAACTCCCCCCGCTACAACCGTCAATACTCCCGCCCAAAAAAATAACCCCAAGTTATTAGCCTGAGGTAATTAGCGTCTTTCTTTATATAGGCGAGGCACTCATACAATATTGACCAACCAACAGATAAGCAATAGACCTTAGTGTCGCTTTCTTTTTCACGTGCCTGTCCTAGCTATTCTTTTTTGCCTTGTCGCACCGCCAGTACATCACAATCTATTGATTAAATGGCTTTTTTGTTATCGATACCCGCAGTTGCTCAACAACAAATACTGTATACTTGACCAGACAACTAGCGGCATCTAAGCTTGAACTCATGACCCAACCTCGCAGCCAACAAGTATCAATAACCGATACACCTTATTATCATGTCGTGTCACGATGCGTGCGCAAATCATTTTTGTGTGGTTATGACCGCGATACCGACAAGAACTACGAACATCGGCGCGATTGGATCGAGGGCCGAATTCGGATCCTAAGCTCGCTCTTTGCCATTGATATCTGCGCTTATTCTGTGATGCACAACCATTATCATATTGTAGTGAAGCTCTGCGTAAATGAAGCTGAAGCATGGTCTGACGATGAAGTACTTCATCGCTGGTGCTCACTTCACAAGGGCGCACCGCTAGTTCAGAAATATCTTAAAGGTGATGAGCTTTCACCTCCAGAACGCGAAGCCGTCAGTGATTGTATAGCCGTTTACCGCAGACGCTTACAGAGCCTATCTTGGTTTATGAAATGCCTTAACGAGCCCATTGCTCGACAAGCCAATACTGAAGATGGCTGCAGCGGCCATTTTTGGGAAGCACGCTTTAAATCGCAAGCTTTATTGACGGAAGATGCACTGCTGAGTGCAATGGTCTATGTCGACCTAAACCCTATTCGGGCTTGCATGGCTGATACACCAGAAAAATCAGATTACACCAGTATAAAAGAACGCATCACCCAGCAATTAGATTTAGCCACAACAATCAAACAACAAACGGAATCTGAATCGTTACGCGCTTTTGATTTACCACTAAAGCCGCTGGCCAAGCTAGAAGGCAACCTTACGCTTAATATGCAGAACGGTATTATCTTTGGCGCAGTGGAGTATTTAGCACTGGTGGATGCCACCGGTAGAATAATGCGCGAAAATAAAAGAGGCGCCATATCAGCAACACTACCGCCAATATTAGAGCGACTAAATCTTGATATGGACGAATGGCTAATACGGACACAAGCTTTTGAGGAGCACTATCAAGAGCTTTTTAGCAAACATACCCTGCGATCCAGCAAAGCCGCCTAAACAACCTATCAAATAGCTCAGCGATCACCCCCGCCCCAAAAAATAACCCCAGGGTATTAGCCTGAGGTTATTGTGCTATTTAGCTATATCTGCGCCAAATCCCATAAAAATGACTCAAATTCTATAACGTCAAAATGATTGAGTGGCAAGTTATTTTAGTGGGTGCCTGTCCCAGCTATTGCCGTCCTCAGCAGAGAAAATTTAAACGCTGCTTGGAAGCGCGTACGATCCAATAAAGGTGCCG
>NZ_CEXWTU010000339.1:0-3808 GCF_982758155.1 Marinagarivorans sp.
AGACATTGCAGGAGCATAATGTCGTGGAGCGGTTACCGAGGCATGTAACGCTTTGGGCAACGCAGCAGAGGAAGTAGGAGGCAAGTATTATTGGATAAAGTATTTTTTCCTCGGCCCTAAACCTAAAAAACCGAAGGCATTCAAAACGCCTTCGGTTTTTTTATATTGAAATACAGACTAAAAAAATGACAACTCGCCACCCTCAGTTAATCCAGTTAACGACTCATCGGGCGTATCCATAATTTCAAAGGCAGGATCGATCATCGTTGATAAGTAAGTAATAACCTCACCTTCTGGCGAAAGAAACACACGTTTACTAATACAGGCATCACTTGAACCAATACTGGCTAAGTTTTCACCTTGTATTAACGTTGGCAGCCCCATCATCACTTTACAGTCGTAAGCCAGCATCTGATTCTTTGCAGCCCCCACAAGCTGGTTATTTAACTCACCGCACCAATCGCGAAGTTCATCAGCAGTAGGATTTTTCCCCAACGGATACAGCGCTTCAAGTGTCGAGAAATTGGCATTTATGGACGACAGTAGCTTAATGCCATTACCTGCGGCGCTAAGTACTGACAACACACTATCTCCAACAACCTGCTTAGTGCAAGCCGAGGCTTCGAGTATCACCGAGTCTAAACTTAAGCCTGCAGGCGAAAGCACCTCTGTTCCGGCTTGCTCAAAAAGCGATTCAACAACCTCACGCACGCCACCATTTGAATTATTCATAACCTTCCCGTCCTCGTAATTATTACCGCACACCTTCGCTCTTACTGCCGGATAAAAGTATGGTCGAGCTAACCCTGCAATACTTTACCAACACTTTGATGACCCCAGGAGTTTGGCCCGTCAATAAAAAGCATAGCCTAGCTACAGGCAAGTGGCGGTATATCGAGCCGATATAACAAAATATTCCAGTAACAAATAGATCTCAAAAATAATGTCATATCTAGCCCGTTAAATAGCACGCTTTAGCACGATCTGAACTACACAAAATGCACGGCTCAACTATCATTACTTTATTAGCGCAGCCATCTCTAAACATTCGCCGTTGCGTCATTCTTATTGGAGAGTCAAGCACAATGCCCAGCCATCAGGAAGATCGCCGCCAGTACAGTCGAGTCGTCTTTGAAGCCAAAGCGAGCGTCAGCCAAGGCGAGCACAGCTTTATCACCGAGCTTATTGATGTATCACTCAACGGGTTACTGGTTAACACCCCGACGCACTACCACTTGCGCAGTGATATGCCTTGTATGGTGAAAATTGTGCTGTCAGAAGAGGTGCAAATAACCATGCAGGTGGCACTAGTACACAGTGGTGACCAAGCACTGGGGTTTCACTGCACCAGTATTGATATGGATTCCATCACCCATTTACGAAGGCTTATCGAAACAAACCTTGAGGACCCGAATGCCTCTGAGCGAGTTCTAGCAGAACTCGTCATAAAAGCTGAGGCAGCCATTTAAAATAGTAATTAATTCGTAACTATTCAGCCATGCACAAATAGGCCGGCAAAATGATCATTTTCTGGGCCGCTCAAGCCATTTACGACTTTGTGCTCCTGCAAAGTCTACCCCCACGCATCCATGCTGGGGCTGGACGCTATGCAAGCGTTCCTGACGCTTGAATGCCCAGAAAACAATCAGTTCGCCTTTTGGCTGGGCATGATTTCGAACCCACCTGAATAGTTACATTAATTCAACACTACTTCGTGGCACCCTGCACCGCACTTTCGAGCATTTTTGTGCGGTCATCCATTTTGGCTTGAATACCTTTTGCGTCATCCATTAATTGCTTTACGCGTTCAGGTGTTGGTAATAAAGACATCTCCGGGAGTGAAGGCGCAGGCTTTGTTTCAGCAACCGGCGCTTCGGGCATAGGCTCTGGCAGTTTATCTGCTTGAACCACATTAGTTTCGGGGTCAATCATCATGGTTTCAGCAGCTACTGAATCCTCGGGTTTTTTCTGACTGTAATTGATCACGCCATCGGCATCCACCCACTTATAAACCTCGATAGGTTTACCTTCACCATTTTCACCCAAGCTGGGCATTGAAGGTAAGCTCACATCCGGCATTGCATCTTTAAGGGTTGCCATATCGGGCACGGAGAAAGAAGGCATTGACCAATCCATTTCCGCTAGCGGGCTTTTACCGGTCTTTATGTACATTGCGTAGTTAAGAATGCCAAACCCAATCGCTAGCATCATCACCATTTTCACCATTAACCATTTCACGCTGTTCGTCCTATTTGTACGGGCAAGCCATCCAACTTGCCTCAATTGAAGTATAAAGCTATTAGTAGCCGATAAGGGCTTCCAAAATAACAGCATAGTAATCGCAGATCATGACAACACTTGTTTGGTTTACCAACGACTTACGCCTAAGCGATAACGCTGCCTTGCACGCCGCAGCTACCTTAGGCGAACCTATTTTGCCCGTATACCTTGTGGACACCAACAATCCTGCAAACCACACAGGTGCAAGCTTGTGGTGGCTTCACCACAGCTTACTCACTCTTGATCAGCAACTGCAAACACAAGAGGGGAAGCTGCTGGTTCATGTGGGCACAGTACAAAGCCTGCTACCTTTAGCCGAGAAATATCACTGTAAACACATTCATTTTAGCTGTAGTCACGAACCTTGGCAGGCAAAGCAGCAAAAACAATTACAGCAATCAGCCCAGAAACTCGATATAACCTGCCGTCAGTTTGCTGGCCAATTATTACTAGAGCCGAGTACATTACTGAATAAACAAGGCACCCCCTTTAAAGTATTTACCCCCTATTATAAAACCGCTATGGCGCGCCTCGGCCAACCCGCTGCACTGGCCATGCCTAAAAGCTACCCATGGAAAACACACAAGCACAATGCCAGCAGTACACTAAAAAAACTGCAATGGTTACCCAAAAAGCCCAATTGGGCCAAAGCTTTTAGTGAGAACTGGCAACCCGGTGAAGCCGGTGCGCATCAACGGCTAGCCAGCATTATTGAGCAGCTACAAAACTACAGTGTAGAGCGTGACCTTCCCAGCTGCGACGGAACTTCGCTGTTATCGCCGCATTTACATTTTGGGGAAATTAGCCCGCGCCAAGTCTGGCAAACTGTCAGCACGCACTTTCCTTCTGGTGAAGCGGCGCCTTATTTACGCCAGCTATTTTGGCGCGACTTTAGTCACTACCTTGTTCACCACTTTGAGCACATATTAAAAGCGCCCTTCAAAGCCAGTTTCGAGAAATTCCCCTGGAGAAAACCTACCGGCGATACATTACAACGGTGGCAGCAAGGGCAAACAGGCTACCCCTTAGTGGATGCCGGAATGCGCCAGCTTTGGCAAACGGGCTGGATGCACAATCGCGTACGAATGGTTGTCGCATCGTTTTTAACAAAGCATTTACAGCTCCACTGGCAGCACGGTGCCGATTGGTTTTGGGATACCCTACTGGATGCCGACCTCGCAAATAATACTGCTGGCTGGCAATGGGTGGCAGGCTCTGGTGCTGATGCTGCCCCCTACTTTCGTATATTCAACCCGATCACGCAAAGCGAGAGATTCGACAAGCACGGCGACTACATTCGTACCTATGTGCCGGAGCTTGCCAAACTACCCGCTAAATACATACACGCACCCTGGCTAGCCCCCGAAGCCGAACTGAATGCGGCAGGTGTAACTATTGGCCAAAATTACCCAGCCCCCATGGTCGACCACAAGGCGGCTCGCGAGACCGCGCTAGCCGCTTACGCAAGTTTGAAAAGCTAACGTTAGGGACGAGGCAATAATAGTTTATCCAATTAGGCGAAGAGATC
>NZ_CEXWTU010000340.1:0-3806 GCF_982758155.1 Marinagarivorans sp.
CGATAACCGCTCCTGCGTTATTCTAATAACCTGCTTCCCTGCAGGCCCTCTTCGCCTAATTGGATAAACTATTATTGCCTCGCCCCTAAGGGTTGTGTTGTCTGTAGTCTTCGGTTAAAAAATGCCGCGCGGCTTTACCGGCAAAGCTTTGGTTTGATGCGAATAGGGTGGCAAAAGCCAGTTGGCTAAAAAGTAATGTTTTGGGTGGGGTAAACACAATAACTCCTTAGTGTATACATTGTTTTTTATTAAGGTTGTTATGCATACTGGCCGAGTAATAATAAGAGGATGAGGTGCTTGTGTTTGCATAAGCGGTAAAAGTTAACGCGTGAGCGAAGGCTAGGCCATGAAGAAGGAGTGATGAATTTATTATGTTATTATCCTTTTTAAAATCAGTGGGTTATATTTATTTTTTGAGTGCTTAGGGCATAGTTATGGAAACCATTTTTTGTTTAGGGGAATGCGTTGTCGATACAAGAAGCAATTCCTTGCAGCGTAATGGCCGGACCAAGCGTATAGAGCCTAAGTTGATGGAGGTGTTGTGTGTGTTGGCCAACAGCCCAGGGCAAGTGGTATTACGTGAAGAGCTGAAAGAGCGGGTTTGGAGTGATGTGGTGGTAGGGGATGATGCCGTCAACCGCGCTATGTTTGCCCTTAGAAATGCCCTAGGTGATGACGCTAAAGCCCCGCGCTATATCGAGACTATCCCTAAAAAAGGCTATCGCTTGTGTTGTGAGGTGAGCCCCTTTAAGCCAGAACCCGAGCCTGAAGCAGGGTCTCGTGCCCCACTCGGCTCGGATGATGCACCTTTGCCCGCACAGCAGCAGGGCGAAAAAGCTACGGTGCTCGCGCGTTTATCGGTGCGTACTTTATGGCTGGGTGCCGCATTATGTTTTAGTTTTGTTGTGGTGATAATGTATGGCAGTTGGCGTTGGTTGGGTGTCTCGTCCGAGTTGGTGATTGGCAAGATTATACCGGTCACGCATATTGCCGGTAGTGAAAAAAGCATGGCGCTGAATCCGGAAACTGACGAGTACGCTTATATTCACGATGTTGGTGAACGTACAGACTTGTATATCCAGCCCGCCAATGGAGCCACTGCGCTGCGCATTACGGATGACTTTGAAGCGGTGAGCTCGCCCAAATGGTTGGATGCTAAACGTTTGGTTTATGTGAGCTGTGCTACCCGGCGCTGTTCTATTTACCGCTATCAGCAGGGTATGGAAACTCAAAAAATTTACGGTAATGAAAAAAGCATTTATGGCTTAGATGTAGATCTTGCCGATAGCTCCACGGTATTTTTTAGTGAGTGGAAGGGTAAAGGGCGGATGGAACTTAAGCGCTTGAATATAGAGACCGGTGAAGTGACTGCTTTGCAAGAGGTGTATTCCCAACTTCCGGCGAATACCTATGCTCGAGTATACCGATCTGAAGACCAAGCGCTTTTTTATAGCACGCCAGTGGATACAGCCGTGGCGATCCGACAGCTTAATTTAGAGGATGGCAGCATTATCGATTGGGCTGCTGAGTTTGATGCGATTGATGATATTAAAATGTGTCGTGATCAAACGTTATTAGTGGCTGGTGAGTATGCCGGTGTTGGCGGTATTTGGCGCATTATGTCGAGCCAGAATTTACCGCATTTAATATTAAGGGGCTCGGGTACTGAATCGATAGTGGACTTGGAAATAGACAAACGCACTATGGATGTTTATTACAGTACGCACCAAGGTAATTTGGATCTCAAACTTTTTTCTCAGGGTATGTCCGAGCCCGATCCATTACCGGCATTAAATTCTGATATGAATGATGACGATGCCGTTTTTAGTGCCGATGGTCGTTATGTTTATTTTGTGTCCGACCGCTCGGGCAGTAAAGAAATCTGGCAGTACAATTTAGTGAATCAATCGATTCGGCAAATTACACACTTGAATGCAATGGCGATGGTGCGCCCGGCTATTTCTTATAATAATCAATTGCTGGCCGTGGGTTATGAAAGTGAATACCGGGGCATGGCGGTTGTTGCTATTGATAGCGGAAAAGTTTTGGCCTCGCAGCCGACGGAATCATTTCAGTATCCTTTATCGTGGTCTAAAGATGGGAAACACTTTTATGCTAGTGAATATAGCCAGGGCTTTGATGTTCACCAGTACGACGCCAAAACATTAGCGGCAAAGGCCGTTTATGAGAACGCCTGGTTATCCGTGAGTGAAATCAGCGATTCAAGTGGTTTGATGTTTCCTATTTACGGCGAGTCGCAACTGCAGCTATACAATTTTGAACACGGTGCTGCGCGTAAAATAGGTGTAACAATCCCTAATTTTTATGAAATGGAACTTGGGCATTTTTTGTTAAGTGAGAATGCAGCTTTTGGGCTAGGCTTGGAGGGGGCAGACCGCAGGGTGATTAAATACCCTTATGATGGCTCTGCTCCCACCGTAACGTTAGAGCTGCCGCGCTGGACTTGGGTGAGTGGTATTCGCAAAGACGGGTTGGCGGTTATTGCGGAAAAGCATGAGATGCCCCGCGGTGCGATTATGAAATTCAAATTGCATTAGTGAGCCACTCTTTATCTATTGCCTCGTCCCATAGTATTTTTCCCGATATGATGGCGCGATCTATTTACTTATTACGCAATGGAATAATTTTGGTACGCTTCGGTATCTTCATTTTTATCACTTTTATGTCAGCGTTTTCACAGGCCGAAAAGCCGGCTCTTCCGCTTGTGTTGGCGCAGCCGCATGCCCCTTTTTCTGCGGTGAATATCGAAGGTATCGAGCGGTTGGGTGGCTTGGTTGCCATGGTTGCCGATGGCGATGGTTTTTTATGGCTTGGTGGCGAAGGTGGTTTGGCGCGGTTCGACGGTTATCGGCTTAAGTTTTTTAACCATGCTGAAAAAGAGAGCAATTCTTTAAGTCATCACTTTGTTACCGGCCTACTTGTAGATCAGCACAAAAAATTATGGGTTGCGACACACAAGGGGCTAAATATTTATGACCCCGTCACGCAAACCTTTGCGCACTTAAATACCGAGCACGCCGTTGAATTTATTGTTCAAGATACAAACGGTACCGTGTGGGCGGCTTTTGTGGGTGCAGGGCTACAGCGTTATAGCGCTGAGCATAATCGGTTTATGCCTTACGCCTTTAATTCGGATTACCATTTTACGCATTTTTATACCGCCCTTGCGGATGCCAGTGGTAGCTTGTGGTTTGGTGGCGATAACGGGGCGTTGCGTGTTGAAACCCAATCCGGTGATGTCACCCATTTTCAACATCAACCCAGTAACCCTCAAAGCCTTAGTAATAATGCCGTGCGGGCCATTTATCAAGATAGCCACGGCGCCTTTTGGCTGGGGACTGAGCAAGGCCTTAATCGTTTTGATTCCGAGTTGGGTGCGTTTATTCGGGCGCGCGATACCTTGCTTAGCCAGCGCTATATTAGTGCCATTGCTGAGGATGATCGCGGGCAGCTTTGGGTCGCAACAGATGGCGACGGCTTATTTTATCGCGCTGTAGAGGCTGGCGAATTTACGCATTATTCCGTGGCTGAACCGGTGGGTAATGACATGGTTAACGACCATGTGCGCTTTTTGTCGCGAGGGCCCGATGGGCATTTATGGGCGGGCCATTATCCGGCCGGGGTTTCGCGTTCGGTGCGGTCGTCCACTATTTTTCGTAATTGGTTAAAAGGGCCAGCGGGAACCGGTTTAACGAATGCCGACGTGCTATCGGTTACTGAAGATGCGCAAGGGCATTTATGGGTGGGGACCGAGGGCGGGCTTAATCGAATAGACAATAAAACCG
>NZ_CEXWTU010000341.1:0-3796 GCF_982758155.1 Marinagarivorans sp.
GCCGTTAAGTGAAAAAAAATTATGGTTCACACCTGAAGAGGTGGTGAAACCATAAATTAGGCATGCAGAACTTACAGAGCGTGCTGGTGTTTAGGGGCGAGGAAAAAATACTTTATTCTTGCCTTCTGCTTCCTCAGCGGCGTTGCTCAAAGCGTTACATGTCTCGGTAACTGCTCCACTACATTATGCTCCTCGGTAATAGCTCCAGTATTACCCTAATAACGTATATCCCTATACGGATGCAATGTCTAATCAGGGGCTCCTGCCCCGATGCGTTATTCTAATAACTTACTTCCCTGTAGATCCCCTCGTCTAATTGGGCAAACTATTATTGCCCCGCCCCTAACGTTGTATAAGGCTTGTCTGGCCGATAGTTTTCGGCGTTGAGATACTCATTGTTTGTCGTAAATATCGACTATAATCAAGTCATCTTCTTGGTCTTAATCTCTCCTATGTTTAGACGCTTCTACACTTCCCATCGAAAACGTTTGTCGGCGCTACTGTATTGCGTTATGGGTTGGTGGGGCTCTACGGTCGTGGCAGAGCCGCTGCCAAGGGCTACGTATACAGTTAAGTATGCCAAGAACATGCAAAACGAATATTCTAGAGTACGCGATTTATACTTTATTCGAATGCTCGAACTTGCTGCACAATATTCCGATGCTGATATTACCCTCGTCCCCACCCCTTTCAAAATCCATGTAAAGAGTCGTATTCTATTGAGTTTAGAAGAGGGGGTGCTAGATGTGCATTGGTTGCACACGAATGAGGCATTAGAATCGCAGCTTTTACCTATTCGTGTCCCGCTGTATAAAGGTTTAATTGGTTGGCGGTTGATGCTTGTTCGGCAAGATGATGCCGACCTGTTAAAAGACGTTTCTTCGCTAGAGGTGTTGCGACAGTTTTCGGTATTACAAAGTTTTAATTGGCCCGATACGCCTATATTAATGGCGAGTGGGTTTCAGGTCGTACCTTCTGTTGACTCTAGAAATTTGTCCCGTATGTTATTGCACGGACGGGCAGATATGTTTCCGCGCTCTATTGTGGAAGTGTGGGGAGAATTGGAAACTCAGCCCGGTTTGAACTTAAGGGTCGATTCGCACGTTGTACTATTGTATCCAACGGCCTACTATTTTTTTGTCGCAAAAGACAATGTGAAATTACACGCTGCGTTAACGCAGGGTTTACAGCGAGCCGTCGATAATGGTGAGTTTGAGAAGCACTTTCAAAATAATTTTGCGAAGCATATCAAAAAAGCCAACTTACCTGAGCGAAACTTAATCTCAATAGATAACCCTAATCTACCTGCGCTAACGCCGTTAAGTGAAAAAAAATTATGGTTCACACCTGAAGAGGTGGTGAAACCATAATTAGACATGCAGAACTTACAGAGCGTGCTGGTGTTTATGTAAAACTTCTAAGGTATGAATTACGCCACGTAGTTCGGCTAAACCTTTCAGGCGGCCCGTATAGGAATAGCCTGGTTTTACTCCTGGTGCGTTGAGCTCGTCTGCCATTAGGTGGCCGTGATCTGGCCGCATTGGAATGGCGCAATCCGTTTCCCCGTCGCTAATTCGGCGTCTTTCCTCGCATAATAAGGCATTGATTAAGCCGACCATATCGTTATCGCCATCTAAATGGTCGGCTTCGTAAAAGGAGCCATCCTTCTCGCGCTTTACATTGCGTAAGTGCACAAAATAAATACGGTTGCCGAACTCATTGGCCATTGCGGTTAGGTTATTGTCTCTGCGTGCGCCATAGGAGCCTGCGCATAAGGTAAGCCCATTTGATGGGCTGGGTACTGCATTCAGTAGTTTTCGAGCATCTTCTGCGGTGGAGACTATTCGTGGTAAGCCAAATAGTGAAAAGGGTGGGTCGTCCGGGTGAATACACATTTTTACGCCCACACTTTCGGCGGTGGGAATCATTGCTTCCAAAAATAAAAAGAGATGCTCGCGAAACTTCTCGGTGCCTAAGTCTATAAATTGTTGAATGGCTTCTCGAATCGTATCGCGGGTATAAGAGCCTTCGCCGCCAGGTAGGCCGGCGATAATATTTTTTTCCAGAAGATTTTTTTCGTCGTCGCTCATTGTGCTAAAGCGTGACTTGGCGCGGGCCAGTACATCGCTGGAATAGTCTAGCTCGGCTTGCGGCCGCTCAAGTAGGTATACATCGTAGGCTGCAAAATCAGTCATTTCAAAGCGAAGCGCTTGGCTTGCGTTGGGCAGGCTATAGCTCAGATTTGTGCGTGTCCAGTCCACAACAGGCATAAAATTGTAGCAAATAGTTTTAATACCAGCGTTACCGGCGTTAATAACAGATTGCTTATAGTTTTCTATATAGCGTTCAAAATTTCCTGTTCGCGTTTTTATATCGTTATGCACGGGAATACTTTCGATAACCGACCACTCTAAGCCCGCGTCTTCAATCAGCCGTTTTTGTTGTGCAATATCGTTTGCCTGCCACAGCGCACCCGTTGGTACTTGGTGCAGTGAGCTTACAATTCCGGTAGCGCCCGCTTGTGCAATTTTCTGCAGTGAAATGGAATCGCTCGGGCCAAACCAGCGCCAAGTTTCTTGCATGGGCTACTCCCCGTAAAGTCTATAGTGTGAATATGTTACCTCAGCTTTAACGGCTGATGTATAGCATTGTTAGCCATTAGTGGGCAATGGTAGGCATTTCAAATACCACCGTTTGCTCTTGTGTGTTTCTCTTTTATAGAGCGAATACTTTTTGACTTCTTCCCTGTAAAATAACCCGTTAATGTTACATCAATATGGCGTTGCTACGCCTCAATAGGGAGTTTATATGGATAGCGCTACAGATTTATCGGGTCAGGCGGGGCAGAAAGACATGGTGGGCTGTATTGCCTGCGATAAAAAATTGCACATATCGGCGAGCGCTTGTCCGCACTGTGGGGCTTCCCAACGTAGTGGTCGCTATAAGAGTAAAACCGTCGCGGCTCTATTTGCTTTGCTGTTGGGTGGTTTTGGTGCGCACCGTTTTTATCTGGGGCAGTGGTGGGGTGTTTTTTACTTGCTGTTTTTTTGGTTGTGGATTCCGGGTCTTATTGCCTTTGTGGAATTTATTGTGTTTTTAGCGAGCGACAGTAAAAAATGGGATGCGAAATATAACGAAGGTAAGCCTTCTGGTACTGGCGATTCTGGTGCGGGCGTGGCGATTGTTATCGGGGTTGTTTTTGGTGCATTCTTTTTGGTAGCTATTGTCGGTATTCTTGCTGCTATCGCACTACCGGCATACCAAGATTATAGTGTGCGAGCTAATGTGAATAGTGCTTTATTACAAGCTCAGCCAGTTAAACAAAAGGTGGAAGAATTTCATAGTACACATGGCCTTTTTGCCTCAGGGAATATTATGCTGGGGCTTGATGAACCATACTTTTTAGAGGGGAAGCACGAAGTCACGGTGAAGGAGGCGGGTATTGAGTTACGCTTGCACAGTGATGTTGATGCCATTAATAATCAAACATTGATATTAACACCCAGCTTAGTGGATGGTTATGTAAGCTGGGATTGTACGCGGGGCACGTTAACTGAGCGACACCGGCCGAGGTTGTGTGGCTTAGAGTAGGGCCGTTATTAGGAGTGTTGATCACCTGTTGTGGTCAACAAAAACCTGCCCCCTAAGGCCACTAAATTGGCGGCGGAATTAAAACGGGTTCCCACCTTGTCGGTGAAAACCCGTAAGGGGCGTGCACCCAGGAATTCAAAAAACGGGGAGTTAGGGCCGAGGAAAAAATACTTTATCCAATAATACTTGCCTCCCGCTTCCTCAA
>NZ_CEXWTU010000342.1:0-3731 GCF_982758155.1 Marinagarivorans sp.
CAAGCCAATCTTTGCTGGGTATTTTCCGCGGTTATATTAGTTACGTTAATTGAATTTTTGGCATTGATGGTGGCAAGTTGCCCCTGATCGATAAAGGCAATCGTTTTACTATCCGATTTTTGTAGTGTCTTTGGGTTATGACGGGTCGGAATTTGGGCGAATTCAACACGTCCTTCGGTAACCATAACCTCAATGGCGGAGTGCTTTTTTGCGTGCACTGTAAATGCCGTGCCGACAGCGCGAATGACTTTATTAAGGGTTGTTACTTCAAAAGGGCGAGAGGGGTCTTTAAATACCTCAAAATAGGCTTCGCCTTGGATGAGTTCTATTGTGCGCAGCGCGTTATTAAAATTAATGTTAATAACGCTTTCTGTGTTTAGTGTCACTGTTGATCCGTCTGGCAGTGAGATTTCTTTTTGTTCACCCATGGCTGTTTGGTAAGTCTGTAATAAAGCGGGTTCGAGTTCTGGTTGTTGCCTCATCAAGAATACAATAAAGACTAGGCCGATTAACGCTGCTATCGAACTGAGGGCTTTGAGCGAAGCCATTGCTTTTATTGGGTGACTATTGGTTTGATATTGTGTTTTTTCTGCAATGCTTGGGTTTTGGCTTGGGTTAAGTTCAGGAAGTTGATTAATATTTATTTGCCAGCGGGCAAGCCGCTCAAAAGCTAATTTGTGTTCTGGCTTTGCTTTTACCCAGGACATAAATTCGACATGTTCTTTAGCCGAAAGTTTACCGTTATCTATTCGAACAACCCAAAGGCTTGCTTTGTGCTCAATGGCTGTTGTGTCTGAAGGTGAGTTGTGAATCATAAATTTGGTTGGCTACGTCAAAAGGAAAATTAATACTCAGTAGCGCATTCACGCAAAGCCACTTTTCGTTGTTTGAGATAACCAAGCTGTTCGAGTTCATTGGCGCAGCGGCGCAATCCTTTAGCAATATGCTTTTCGACAGTGCTCTCTGTTATTTTCATGATTTTTGCAATTTCCTTTTGGCTGCAACCTTGCACATGCTTGAGTAAAAAGGCGCGTTGGCATTGCTCGGGTAGTGTGTTGGCGGCTTGAATAAAGGCATTGAATCGATTGCGATTATAAACACTTTCCTCAAGGCTAAGTTGCGGGCTCTCGAGTGAATTGATTTCTAGTTCGCTGAGAATACTGCTCAAATTGTTTTGCTGTTTGGCTTTCTCTTTTAATGCAAGGTTACGAGCGACTATAAAAAGGTAGTCCTCAAGGGATAAAATTTCACTGCGTTTGCTGGCAGTTAAGCCGCGGACGAAAGCTTCTTGGAGTAAATCATCGGTATCTTGCGAGGACAGCATAATACGCGTTATGGCTTTTCGTAGCGACGGAAGAACTTTTAGAAATATTTCTGCAAAGTGAGGCTTCGTCGCAGGCGATACGGTCATCGGGAGGGGCTCATGATTATTGTCCTCGGGTTTCCGTGTTTTGTCGGTGAGGTCGCAGGTGTTTTTATGTTTATTTTTAATCATGCTCATGATGACATCTTGTAGTGGTTGTGGCGCGTAATACAACATCGTTGCTGGGATCATACTGTGCTTGCACTGCAAGCGACATCTAGCGCACGGGACTTGGGTCTCGCTTAGCGTATTCACCCCAGCTTACTGTTTAATCTCGTGATCGCGGTCACAAAGATAAGCTTTATTTTGATCGCTTGTGGGGGTTATGTAAACACTTATGGGATTTTGTGGGAAGCTATAGCACCCCTTAGAGGGTTCAGGCTAAACCGTTACGGTTTGATGTTGGCTATACAGGTAGGTTGCTAGCGTGATGTTAATTGATGTTTGTGCTGGCGGAGGTGTTGTTTAGAATACGACCGGCGCAAGGGTTGTAGGTATTGGTAGTATTGTTACATGTGGTATTTAATGGCTTTGGCAATAACGTTTGAAATTCATCATCAACAAGCCATGTTGGTGACAATATGTTAAAAACTGTCAGGTAACGCGGCAGACTTCTTGTCTCTAATGTTGAATCGCTTTTCGGGCTAATCAGCCCGCTTTTCCTCAATAGCTGCGCATCGTTTTTGCGAAATTTCTAAACGATTGCGGAAGATCTATGGGCTCCAATCTTGGGGCCATTTTTTTGTGATGTTCTGGCAAGTGCTTTCAATGGTCAGAATGTTCTCGCGTGCGCCTTTCGGAAATTTATTTAGGCCTTATGGCACCTTGAGTTACATGATGCGCTGTTATTCTCCTATAGTTAGGGGCGAGGTAATAATCTGTGATCCAGCAATGCTTGAGATCTACTTTCGCCTAACTGGTAAACTATTGCTGCTTCGCCCTTTATATCGAATAGGCTCAGCCTGAATGGCTGCTTTCGGTATAGATGCGCCATCACAATAAACAGATGCACTATCACAATAAAAGGTGGCAGTTCGCTTTTGTGATCATAACTACAAGACCCATAAGGTAGACAAGCCGCTATGTTCAGTAGTCGGGAAGACAGTCCAAGTGCCGTATTATTTTTTGCTCCAGAAGGTGTGGTGAAGGAGTTGCTGTATTCAGAATTCGAGGCGCTATTAGAAGGTTTTACGCCTGAGCTGGAGTGGGCGGGGCGCGATGCGAAAGCCGTTTATTTGGAGCTAAGCCCCGACTTGAAGCCGAAGTCTGCTGTTTTTTTTAAAGTGGCCTTTGATGACGAAGGTTGGATAGAGGCAAGCTGGAATGTGCCGCTGATTAATATCGCCAGAACCGCTCAGCCCGGCCCTAATCTTGGTGCTGGCCCAATGCGTGTGGCGACGGCACGGCAGTGCCCAGAAGCGCGGTATACGGAAATGCTATGGACGCCCGACTTGGGCCCCGATAGCAAAATATTGGGTTGGATTCAAAGCGCAATTGCGATGAACCGGTTGGGTTTAAGTAAGCAGCAGGTTGCTGAGGACTCAAGTTTAGAGGCTCCAAATGGTGTGTTAGGGCAGGCTGCTGGGGTTTCGGTTGGGATGGAGGCGCAGCTAGCCCAACTTTTACAAAATCAAATGCTGGGTGCTAATGGTATGGCGCAAACCATGGCGCAATTGGAGCAAACTAAAACCGAATATGAAGAAAAACTGAAGGCCTTGCAGGTGCAGCTGGTGGATCAGGTTCGTCAGTTCGATAGCGCAAAAGCGCAGTTAGCTGTCCTGGAGCAAACCGTCGCAGGCAAGGATAAAAAGCTTGCCGAGGTGCGCGAGTATTACGCACTTAAACTTGAAAAAACAAAAGGTGGTGAGTCGGAGTATATTCGCGCCCTGCGAGAGCACTACGAAACTGAAGCGGGCGAGCAGGTGGCTAGCGCGCAAAGTGAGTATAAAGAGTTGTTGAACTGGCGCGAAGTTGAGTTGATGTACCGAGCTGAACGCGAGTCGCAATTACACGAAGAGATTACCAAGTTGCGATTACATGTTGCGGGGTTGGAGCATACCTCTGGTGACGACATCCTGCAAAAGTTGAGTGTTAAGGGCATCACCTTTATGACATACCAAGTTGGACTAGGGCATATTGCCATTCCCGCTGATGATATTGCCCTGTATTTAGCTAATCCGATCGGCTTTGTGGCCGCATTTTGCAATGTTACACAGGTGGTCTATCTCGACTGGTTGGCGCATTTTCATGCCCCGGTATGCCGGGCACAAGATAGTGGCGGTGAATATTGTGGGGAGGATGTTGTTCGTATTGATAGCCCAGAGCAATACATGCCGGGTGTGTCGGATTGCTGCACCAAACACCGTAA
>NZ_CEXWTU010000343.1:0-3722 GCF_982758155.1 Marinagarivorans sp.
GGCGTTCTTTATGGCTTTCGTCGCCATATGACGAATGCCTGTCCTCGTTTATTCTTGCACTGAACTAAGCCGATATAAAGCGGAGTAAGTTACTTTGAGCACGTGAAAAATGTGTTGCTATCGTTTGAATGAGGGTATTCTGATACGACATGGATTTCCTTATAAGCTTTTTTAGCCGTATAAGTATACGTTGAATCCTACAGCTAAGAGCTGATTAATATTGGCTAAATTCATCACGGATCAGATCTGTAAAAAATGAAAATCGTTAAAACGGTCAAGCATCCCTCTGCAGTAAATCCATATTTCACGAAAACATTACAGCGTGAAATATGGGTAACGCTACTCAACGCAAATTGGGTATTGATAATGCCCTATCTGAAATAGAAAAAAAGTTGCTCTTACTGTTTAGCGTGAGTGTCATCGGGTTAAAATTTCGCTCCAATAGTCACGGAGTAGGCTCCGTCAATGTTACCCATTAAGTAGTTGTGGTAAGCCAGCGATGCAGTAAACCACGACTTAGAGGCGTAGTTAATGCGGGGCATTAAGTAAAGTCCTGCCTCTATATCAATGTCTTCTCCTGGGCAGTCTGTGCAGTTTCCAAATCCTCGTTTAGAATAAGTAATAAGCTCGTAACCCGCTAATAATTCAAGGTTGAAATAAGCATTCAAAGGATGGTGGTAGCCGCCTTCAAAATAAAGATTGGTTGCATTAGCGCCTGAGCTTGCTGTTGATTCTTTGTTGTATTGATCGACAACGACAACATCAGAAAGGGATGATAAATCGGAATATTTATAACCTGAAATACCTAAGCCATAAACCCATTTTTCATTAACCTTCTCCCAGCCTAAGCGCCAGTAATTGCCGCTACTTTTAATTTGTTCTTGCGCTGCAGTTTTTGGGTCAAAGCTTATTCCACCTCCCCCCAGATAAATATTGTTGTATTTTTGGGGGCTAGGTATCTCTTCGGCTAGCGAAACCATCGGTAAAGATAAAGCAATAAGTAGAGATGTGTGCTGGGTAAATCGCATGGGTTTTTCCTGTTAGACGTAAATGTTAAAATATATATTGAGTTTTAAGCTTGTAGGGCGAGATTCTTGTAGTATCAATATGTAGCGAACCTCTATATGGGTGGCGTAAGTTAGTAATCTCCTTATGCTTCAATAGATTAATGAAAGCTTGCCCTGGAATTTAATGTGGCACAAAAAATATTTACATGTCCATAGTGCGTGAATAGCATAGAAGATAACGGCGTGATAGGTGGCGTTAAATGGCAGCCCGTCCTTAGGTTGCCATTAATAATCGCGACTACATTTTTAATCGGTTTAAAGGTGTATTACCAAGCGTTTGTAGGTTGGCACTTGAACCATTCAGGTTGTTCAGATTTGAGGCGATATAAATTGCCTAGATCACACGTAGCTAATGTGTAAACAGAAAGTCGTGTGCCTTTGCCTTCGGGTAGTACTGGATTGCCGTCTATGTCGTAATTAAAATAGGTTTGATCATTAATGCGGTAATGAACATCGTTAATCACTAAATATTGGTAATTGTTGTGTTCCCGCAGCTTGTTGTCGCGATCGTATGCTGAGTATTCGAGTAACTCGCCAGCGGCGCCATACAGATAGGTTTGGATGGGGTAATAGCTATTCTTTAGGGTTAGGGTGTCCATATTTATGCCATCCATACGCTCCATTTGGCTCGTTAGCATTTCCTGATCTGAAGTGGAGAGATCGTTACTGTAAGTGGCTAATCGATAGCCGTTGCTATTGAGCTGGTAGGTATTGATGGTGGTGTAAATATCGATGTTATCTAGAGCATTATTTTCATCATAGTAATAACTCGTATAAGTTTCTATGTTGCTTGTAATCTCTGCTTCTTCCCAGTTGTTTATAAGAGACGCTTCTAGGCTTATTTTTCCTGTGCTGCCCTCCCCAAAGCGCCATATTTTGTATGCCACTTCACTGGTTTGCCAAGGTACGGCACCTTCGTATTTATACACCACTTCAAAGGTTGTGATACCTTCTTCTGGAATAACACTTTGGCCCTCAAGTTGGACGTTAAGGCCGGGGTAATTGTTTATTTGTAATAGCGTTAAGCGATTTTGTTCATCATAAAACTGTTGTTCATGTGCAGAATGTAAAAGAGTATGCATTGTGCCGTTATATAGTGCAGGGAGTATGTCAGCTATCGGTTGCTGGTAGACGTAATTCTCGACTTCTCTTTGCATTACAAGCCCTTGCTCAGCTGTGGGGGCGTTATCTTGCGCGCTCAAAAAATCGCCTGCACGGTCTTTCTGACCACCGCAGCCGCTGGTGAGTATTAAGGTAAAAGCCGATACTGCAAAGGCTATACTTGATGTTTTCATTGTTTGGACTCTTAAAAGTACGGTTGTGGAGTTTTTACCCTTATTGCATAAACACTTAGGTATTCAATACCCTCCATTTTATTTTAAATTTTTTTATAGGTATCTTTATTTTGCCTTCTGGGCTGGCGTGTTTACCAGCTAACAGGCTGGATCTTGAGGCTTTAAGGGGGAGTGGTCGTTATATTAAGTACGGTGTGGTGCGGGCACACTTTAAGTTCTGTACGTTTTTTGATCGCCACCTAGGCTTTCGGTATTGATAAGAGCAGCGGAAGAGTAATCGTGTATTAGGCTAATAAAGCACAGAAATCACTCTCTTGGGCTATGCGTAAGATTGGCGTATTTATGTGGTCGGGTGCCTGTTGGTATCGGTACGAACACCGCCGCAAATGGACGAAGGCAGGCTGTTACTACTTGTCGGGCTGCTCTCCTTTCTGCGCCATATTAGTGGCGCAGCGCTATAGTTGTTAGGATGTATTTGACAGTTACTAGTGTTCTAGCTGTTGTTGTGAATATTTATTCACGAATCAAAATCTTTTTGTTTGCGTAGGTTTATTCTAGGCAATATCGATAAAGCAAAGCCGATAAAACAAAGCCGCAGTGCCTTTAATCACTGCATATTCACGCAGTGATTAAGTGGCAACGCCCGCTATAGTTTGCCCGCCCCAGCCTTTATAAGCGGGATGGGCGTCGGCGCCTAGAATGCGCGATGCGGTTTCGTACATGTCCAGTTGGGATGCGCTGTTGACTTGGGTAACTTGTCCCTTCCGTATGCCGGCGCCAGCCATAAACATTGGCGTGCCGGGTGCGCTGTGGGCATTGCCGTTGCCCATATCTGAATTTTGGGTAACCAGGGTGTCATTTAATACACCGGCGGCCTTTAGCCTGCGCACTGTTTTTGCGGCTAGGCCGAACATATAACCTGCGGTAGTAATGTATTGGCCCCAAGTTTCTGTGTCGTTGTGGTGAGAGCTGTGAAGTTTGTCATTAAAGCCTGGAATGTTAAAACCACTTCCGTCGTCGCCTAAACACAGGGATACGGAGGCCGTTACATTACAAGACAATGCCAGTGCAGCTATGTCCACTTGTAGCTCGGTATGAGAGGTGAAGTTGCTGTCGTTGCCTGCTGGCATAGCGACGTTGCTGCAAGTTTGCGTGGCATTTTGAACGGGTGTGCCACCGGCTGTATTTACTGGTACGAGTTTTTTCTCCAGCTCTTCAATCGAATTAAGGTGCTCTTCGAGTTTTTCTTTTTCGTGCTGCCCGAGTACTTTGCTGCTGAGTGTTTTAATGGCATCGCGATGTAAGTCGACGAACAGCTGACGCGGGTTGGTGCCGCCTCCGGTACCTCCATTACCTGCAC
>NZ_CEXWTU010000344.1:0-3688 GCF_982758155.1 Marinagarivorans sp.
TACATGCCCCGGCATGCGCCCCTTTAAGCGCCTCGATAAGAAAGCCGATCTCTTCTCCTAATTGGATAAACTATTATTGCCTCGCCCCTAAGCTCTTCATATAATTCATTAAAGGTTTACTGCATGCATAGGTCGAGCACTCAAATGCCACACAAGCGCCTCTTAGTCAGCCTGTGCGCCCTAATGCTATTATTGCTTGCCCACGTAAGCCTGCAGGCCGAAACGCTAATGGCTGGAGATACAGCGCCCAACTGGATGCTGCGAGATGCAGAGGGAGAAGCCGTATTACTTTACGAAGAAGTCGACAAAAAAGCCGTGGTTGTGATGTTTTTTTGGGCCACTTGGTGCCAAAAGTGCAGCGATTTACTGCCTGAGCTTCAAAAGCTGGCCGAGTTGAGTGATCCAGCTAATACAACATTTTATGCGCTGAACATTTGGGAAGACAAAGATCCAACCGAATATCTAGAATCACGAGGCATCACCTTACCCTTACTCACAAAAGCAGAATCTGTTGCTCAACGCTATGGCGTAGGCGGCACACCCAGCCTTATCGTCATAGACTCCAACCGAAAGATCTTGCTCACCCATCAAGCCGGTGAAATCAGCAACCTTCATAAACAGATCGGTGTATTTTTACCTACGCACACCAATTCGCAATGACGCTATGGCACAGAGGAGTTAGGGCCGAGGAAAAAATACTTCATCCAATAATACTAGCCTCCTGCTTCCTCAGCCGCGTTGCTCAAAGCGTTACATGCCCCGGCATGCGCCCCTTCGAGCGCCTTGCTGAGAAAACAGGCGCCCTCGTCTAATTAGACAAACCATGTATTGCCCCGCCCCTTATTCAGATTCGAAATCTTCAAGCAAATCCAGAGGCTCCACTTCATCACCTTCCATATCGGCATTCCAATTAACGCCAACCAACAGTAAATCATCATGCATACCAGGTAACCACTCATCCAGCAGTTCCTCTAACGATATAGGCACAGGCTTGTAGCAGCTCCACTCATCCACACAATGCGCTTTTGCAAATTCAGGCTGAGACCACAACGGCATAACATCCACTGCTTCACTCACATTGGATGGGCACAGCGCAAACCCGTCTTCGCCTTCTAGCGCCCAAACACAACCCGTATCTTCAGCTTCAACCATAAAACGATCAAAGTTTTCATCTAGATCTTTCGACAACATTACATCGGTCATTACACACTCCAAAATAGTCTCGCGCCGCAATACAGGCGGCATAAGTTTTAACCGAAGTTTTTATCCGCAACAAAAGGATTACTTAGACGCTCATCGCCAAAAGTAGACATCTCACCGTGCCCAGGAATAAAACGAACATCATCACCCAACGGCCAAAGGCGCTGGGTGATGGAAGTAACCAACTGCTTATGATTCCCTCGAGGGAAGTCCGTGCGCCCTATCGAACCCTTAAACAAAACATCGCCCACCCAAGCCAATCGATCCGGCTTACTAAACAACACAACATGGCCTGGCGTATGACCTGGACAATGCAGTATTTGCAATTCAGAGTCACCCACAGTGACGCAATCACCATGCTCCAGCCAGCGCTCGGGCACAAATGTTGGTTGAGGTTCAAAACCCATCATCGTCGCCTGCTGATCGAGGATTTGAATCCAAAATTCATCATCGCGATGCGGCCCCTCAACAGGAACCCCTGTTGCTTTAACGAGCGCAGCCGTACCGCCCACATGATCCATATGGCCATGCGTCAAAATGATTTTCTCAAGGGTCACCCCCAAACGATCTAGCTCAGCCAAAAGAACAGGGATATCACCTCCCGGATCAACCACCGCCGCCTGATTCGTTTGCTCGCACCAAATAATGCTGCAATTTTGCTGATAATGCGTGACAGGAACAATTTTGAATTTCATAAGATAGGACTTAATAACAATGACACTGATACACGCTAACCTACCGATATATAAAGGTTTTAGGTCCACCAAGAACAAGCGATATCACAAATTGCTGAAAATAACGCGGCATTCTAACGTGGGCTGTCTAGAATAGATATTAATAGCATTGGTTTTGGGGTTAGCTGCGCATGAGCGCCATATTGAACATGAGTGAGGATCAACGCGATGCCTTACAAGAGCTTACCAACGTCGCCATGGGTCAAGCAGGCGATCGACTCGCTCGCCTGCTTGACACATTTGTCGTCTTGTCGATCCCGCATATCGAGATTATGGAGCCGCAAGACATTGCAATGACACTACAATCAATCGACACCACTGACACTATCTCTGGGGTCTGCCAAGGTTTTATTGGCGGCGGTATTGCTGGCGAAGCCATCCTTCTTTATAACGACACCAGTTTTGCTGACCTTGCCCGCCTACTGCAATACGACGACGAGCTCGACGAGCAAGCTGAGCGTGAATTATTAATGGATACCACCAACGTCTTGTTTGGCGCCTGCATTAAAGGGCTAGCCGAACAAATCGATATGGACTTCAGCTTTGGCCCTCCCACCGTTCTAGGCCAGCATCAAAAAATCAGTGAAATGTTTGACCCCACCACAAGCATTTGGCGCCACGCGCTCGTCACCGAAATTAACTACAAACTAGAAGGTTACAACGTTAATTGCGACCTCCTTATTTTGATGACTGACGAATCCATATCGCGGCTAATGCATAAAATTGACTACCTTCTCGAGTAAATCATGAGCAACGAAGAATTCATGCAAGATTTTCACTGGCTAATGGATGTGCTTCAAAACATCGATGTTGGTCTAGTGATACTCGATGAAGATTACAACGTGCAGCTGTGGAATAGCTTCATGCAGAATCACAGCGCCAGGCTCCCGACCGACGTACTGGGCGGCAACCTATTTACCAGCTTCCCCGAACTCCCAAAAGAATGGTTCATGCGTAAAGTGGAATCCGTACGCGTACTGCACAACTCCGCATTCACCACATGGGAACAGCGCCCCTACCTTTTTAAATTCAGAAATTATCGCCCAGTGACTGGCATGACAGAATTCATGTACCAAAATTGCACAATTATGCCTATCACTAATGCACGCAGTGAAATTACACACATCTGCCTGATTATTTACGATGTCACCGAGGTCGCCGCTAACCGGCTTCAATTACAGCGCGCCAACAGCAAGTTACATATCATAAGCCAAACCGACGGGCTAACAGGCTTACTCAATCGTAAGCACTGGGAAGAAGGCTTGCAGCATGAATTTAAACGCTACCAACGCTACAAACACACATGCAGTTTGGTGATGTTCGATATCGATCACTTCAAACGCATCAACGACACCTACGGCCACCCAGCTGGTGATGAGGTTATTCGCCAAACCGCCGCCGTCATCAAGCAGTGCGTACGCGATATCGATATCTGTGGGCGCTATGGCGGAGAAGAATTCACCATTATTCTGGTTGATACCAATACCGAAGGCGCCACAATCGTTGCAGAACGATTAAGAAAAGCGATTGAGGCCAACACCGTTTACTACGATGAGCACGTCATTAACTTCACCATTAGTTTAGGCGTTGCCGAAATCCACGACCAAATCACAGCACCCGTTGAATGGATTGACGCCTCCGACCGCGGTCTATATCGCGCCAAGAGAGCAGGCCGCAACCAAACCCAAATTTATTCTGCGACCTAAGGGGCGAGGAAACAATATTTCATCCACTAATGCTTGATCTCAACCTCC
>NZ_CEXWTU010000345.1:0-3589 GCF_982758155.1 Marinagarivorans sp.
CGTACAAATCGATGTACCAAACCGATAGCGGCGAAATTATTTTGCGCGGCATTGGTAGTTATAGTTTTTAATTAAACACCTAAGCGAAAACGATAAAACGGGGCCAATTTGGCCCCGTTTTTATTGGTTATCTACCGCGATAAAACGCCATAAAACGACATAAAACATAACCTGACACTACAAGCCTCTCCATCAACTACGATTTTGACAATCAGCTCAACATCGCATAGCCCAAACCTGCCAAACTCTTGATAATTCTAACCCAATACTGACTCTACCGCCGCCCTCACCGGCTATTCGAGAATAGAGTTATCCCGTCATTTTTCAACAATACCAGAACACTTGAAAGGTAAAACTGTAGATTTGAATTTACTCAATTACATATTAAAGTCAGCAGTCTTAAACGGCGCATAACGTAGCATTGCCCCTCTACCAACAAACAGCAGACATTAAACCCGCATGTTTCGGGTCGCGTTTTATACATACGCGGCTTATATTACACCGCACCAAACTATCGACTAAAGGCACCCCAGCAATGCATCCCCCCCCTGCCACGCCAAAGCCTGCGAATCACTATGCCAAAATAGCCATGGCGATTGACTATATTCAGCAAAACTTCACCCGCCAACCCTCACTCGAAGAAATTGCCGCAGCAGTACATTTAAGCCCGCAACATTTACAAAGGGTATTTTGCGAATGGGCTGGCGTTAGCCCTAAGAAATTTACTCAGTTCCTTAGCGTTGAATACGCCAAACACATTCTTCAAGATAGGCGCCTTTCACTACAAGCCGCATCACACCAGCTAGGTTTGTCTGGCAGTAGTCGGTTACACGATTTATTCGTCAATATCGAAGGCATGACACCAGGAGAGTTTCGCCAAGGCGGTTGCGCGCTCACCATTAACCACCAATTAACGCAAACGCCCTTTGGCCCCGTGGTAGTAGCATCGACAAGTAAGGGGGTTTGTTACATGGCCTTTGAAGACAAAGAGAATACCGCTTTCAGCCGACTCACCCATACCTTTCCCAAAGCGAACTTTCAGGAAAAAACCGATAGTTTACAAACCTCGGCATTAACAATATTCAAACAAAATTGGAACGAGCAACAAGCGATTAAACTCCACTTACGGGGTACTGAATTTCAATTAAAAGTATGGCAAAGTTTGTTAAAAATTCCTACAAGCCAGTTAAGCACCTACGGTGACATCGCACAGTCGATACAAAAACCCACTGCTGCACGCGCCGTTGGCACCGCCATAGGCAGTAACCCCATTGCATTCTTAATCCCCTGTCACCGCGTTATTCAAAATAGCGGTAAGCTTGGAGGTTACATGTGGGGTACGACGCGTAAATCAGCCATCATCGGCTGGGAAGCCGCCATAAAAAAAGCCCAACCTACTGAATAGCAGGTTGGGCTAAACTCACATCCCTTTTGATAAAAATTTAATACCCGCTAAATACCGTACTCACCTCTCCGGTTTGTAATGAGACAGCATGAATATTCCGGTAAAAATAAGGCGGAGCAGAAAACGTGTTTTCCTCCACAAGCACAGCGCTCTCGGGCAGAACAACATTTATTGCACTGAGATAAGCAATATTAGCGCGGGTATCAACGGTAATATCGTAAGGCACGCCGTTAATACACGTTTTGGGATAGGCCGCTACGAAATGAGTAACTACTGGGAGCGTTAGTAATGCCTGTGTATCGCAAGCTGTGATTGCGCGATACTGCGAGCCCTGCGTAAACTCTACAATATCCCCATAGACATACCCACCCTCAACGCCTGAATCAGCCAAGCCCGCGATACCGACTATCAATTTACCAAAGTCATTTTCTTGCGCAATGTAATCTACGTCGCTAGCGCCTTGCCATAAAGAAAATCCATTAACACTATAGTCTTCGACAAGCACACCGCTTTCACTGCTTTTAATAAATAATTCTTGCTCATAAAAATTAAACTGGAAAACTTTTTGATCTTCTGCGTCTGAAAAATAGAAATCCTCGGTGCCAGAAAGGCCGTCAGGATCATTAAAATAGAGAAGCGTAGCAGCCAAAGTTTCCACGTCAAAATCAAGCACAATATTAGTAATTTCAAAAAATGAGCTCGAGGGTACTGGCTCGCCAGCAGTTGGCGTGCCTACATCTATGACCGAGGCCCCACCGCCAACACCATACAGATTGATTATGAAACTGTTTTTATTATTATTAAATTCTGCAGTAAAAAAACCTAGATTTAAAGTCTCCGAAATTTCCGTTAATTCAACATGGGTCTTTGAACCTTCGGTGAGATTGACAGTTGTTAAGGTCCAGCCCAAATTAACCCTAAGGTTATCCTCTGGGACACCTGATGGACTAAAAGGCACGCTAGGGCTATTTGGCGGTATAGCGCTAGTAGACTCGCCACTTATTGCTAGCCCACCGAACGCATACAATATTTCAGAATAGTTAAAGGGTGTACTTTGTTGCTGTAATAGATACAAGGTTTCCTGGTTTTTACTCACACCAAAATACGAAATGGTATTCTCATCTGTTTGCCAAAGCGGCGCAGTAACGCCAGTATCGAGATTGCGCGTATACACAGTACTGCCTTGCATGTAATACAATTTACGTGCGGCTATATCCAATTGGTGCCCGGCTTGCAATTGCCCCTCAGACGACTGCCCTTCCAGAGTAAAGCGGTTCACATTCAAAACGTAATCATTAACCGGATAAGCATCGCCATTCGTGTAAGCCACTTCACCTGTGATACTAATAGCACCCGACGGTAAGTTAAAATCACCTTGCCATGTGTACCCATCACCACCAAGGGTTAGCGACAATACGGTTTCTGCGGCCGTTAATGTCACCGAGGCAATGGCGCTATCTGCATCCGATGCCGCATTCAATAATCCATTAAAAAGCACTGTTACCGGCTCACCTTCCAATAGGTTGATAGAACTATTATTAGGCGGAAAGGTAATATTTAAAGCGGAGGATTGTAGCGGCCAATCAAAATTAACTGACAACTGCAATAGGGTTGCCCCACCTTGCCCATCATAAGCCGCCAAATCTAACTGAATATTTTCAGGGATCTTAGGTTCTGTATAAGCCGGAATAAATAGCTCGCCAGTACTTGAATCAAAAGTCCATCCTAATGGCAACGTACTCGCGGTGCCGTAGGTAACCGTATCACCATCGGCATCGGTTGCCGTTGCCGTATATATCAAACCTCCGGCGGGCGATTGAACAACAACTTCAGCACTTGATGTCCATTCAGGTAATGCATTACCGGTACAACCCGCAAGCAACCCACTGACTACACCCGCGAACATCACTACCGAAGCAGACTTAAACGTCGGATACAACAGCGTATACGCTACAGAGTTCTTATTGATTCCATGACTACCCACCATAACATCACCCTCAAAAGTATGAATATGAGCGCAATTATAGAAACCTGCCCCTTAACATTCCTATGCGTAAAACTACGTAGTTAGTCGCTAGTATCGATTAGATCACATTGAAAGTAGGCCTTTAGGAGCGACGAATTAAACCATTAGGGGCGAGGCAATAATAGTTTGTCCAATTAGACGAAGGCGCCTGTTTTCTC
>NZ_CEXWTU010000346.1:0-3543 GCF_982758155.1 Marinagarivorans sp.
AGAAAACAGGCGCCCTCGTCTAATTGGACAAACTATTATTGCCTCGCCCCTTATTAAAACGATTGCGCACCGCAACACTGACCCTTAGCTGTTTTGTACTGATTAGCTGCTCTGGCACCCCTACAGGCGTTACACCAGTCGCTAATTTTGATGCCCAGCGGTATCTGGGAAAGTGGTATGAAATAGCACGGCTGGACCACAGCTTTGAGCGAGACATGCAAAGCGTTACAGCCAATTACAGTATGAATAAAGACGGTAGCATCAAAGTGTTAAACCGAGGTTTCAACACCAAAGACAAGGCGTGGAGCGAAGCGAAAGGAAAAGCAAAGTTTGTGAACGCGCAAGACGTTGGCCACCTTAAGGGGCGAGGAAACAATATTTCATCCACTAATACTTGATCTCGACCTCCTTACCTTCGTTGCTCAAAGCGTTACATGCCCCGGCATGCGCCCCTTTAAGCGCCTCGATAAGAAAGCCGATCTCTTCGCCTAATTGGACAAACTATTATTACCTCGCCCCTAAAGTCTCCTTCTTCGGGCCTTTTTACGGTAGCTATATTGTGGCAGAGCTCGCCGGTGACTATAGCTACTCCTTAGTCACCGGCCCCAATACCGATTACCTTTGGATACTATCGCGCACCCCCACGCTAGACGCAGCCATATATTCAACGCTTGTTCAAAAGGCAGAACAATTAGGGTTTGATACCCAGGAGCTTATAAAGGTGGAGCACTCTGCGCAAGAGTAGCCCGCTGGTTCATTCGTGCTCTGCTGAACGGCTAAAGTGTCGTTTAGCTGCTCAGCAGAGCTGGCAGTAGCCCCTATAACTTAAAAATAATATATCTGTACATCGGATTATTTTTCATGAACCAATAAAACCTTCTCCAAAGCAGCTCTTGCTTGTTCTTTTTGTTTTTCATGATGACTAAAGGCAAGCACTTTCTCCAAAAAGGGAATAGCCATTTTAGGCGATGTTGTATCAGCTAAATACAGACCTATCTCACTATTCAGGTCTACACGGCTCGGGGTCGCCCTGTATTGCTCCATCATCATTTTGACGGCGTTAACAACATCGTCCTTACTGCGGTATAGATTCTTTAAATTACCAGCGGCCTCCAAACGAGTGCTGTCATCTCTGTATGCTTCTAACGTTAATTTCAACGCCTTTTGGTAAACAGCCTCATCAGCTTTCCCGCGATTTTTTGAATACGCATAATAATCCATATAAAAATGGCCAGCAGCTACCATAACCGCCGGTACAGGGTTAGCCATTACAGCTTCATCCACCAATTTTAATGCTGCACTAAATTGCTCACGATGCCCCAAAAAAACGGCCAATAACGCTTGATTTTCATAATAAAAAATCTCTCCTTTTTTATTACTCTTTACGAGTTTACGCGCACTTTTCTCCTGCCCCATTTTAAACATTAGATTTACCTGACTATAAAGCGCTTCATTATTGCTTAGTGGGCGCCGTTTAATTGCAGTAGCGTAGGGCGTAATATCAATGGTCATACCCATTAAGTAATCTTTGCGAATATAGCGCTTCACCATCTCCGTCAACTCCTGGCTGGACACTCCCAATATGCGCTCAAAGGTTTTTATATCCGTTTGACCATCGTTGTACGCGGCAAGGTATTCAGCCGTCTTCCTGCTAAAATCTTGCCCACCCTCTAAGTGCCCCAATAGTAAGAAGTGAGTCAACATCCATGAGCTAGCGTAAAAGTTCTTTACATATTTTTGGTCTTGACGAACGCCAGCTACAAGGTCATTCACCTCCAACAGCTGCAGCACATTATCCGATGAACGCCGAGCAACATTTGAAACACCAATAGAAACAGCGGCTTTACCAATACGCGCAGAAGCTAATAAATCACTAAGCCCCTCGTCATACCACTTAGGGTAACGGAGCGATGATCGTTCACGCAGCAAGTAATGAACATACTCGTGAAATAAAACTAAATTACGCTCTTCCTCGCTATATCGTTTAGCCTCTTTACTGTTTTTTCCTGGCTTATAAAGCAGCATAACCGGCCCATCATCTGTATAACTGTATAAACCAGAAGAGATTTTATTACCGTGGTACTTTAAAAATTCTTTACGGCTATTAAAGATAAAAACTCTAGCGCTTTTGTTCTCGGGCTTATTTTTAAGCCCCAAAAAAGCTAACGCGCCTTGCCGGTAGTTTTCGAATGATGTTAACTGCTGTTCGACATATTCAGGGCTTGCATTAGAATAAACGGTGAAGTTTTCTGATTTGAACTCGCTCCAATCAAAAGCGAAAGTAGGAACACTAAATAATAGCGAAGCCAGTAAAAGTGATATTTTCATATATAGTCCTTATTTTAAACCTGCTCATCCGATGCCATAGCTGGCAACTAGTTCCAAACCACCGCACAGTAAACACTCTCTCTAGCAAACAATCAAAACTACCCGCCTGCTGTACCATACTGTAGAGGTCAACCCGCCAGCTCTAACTCGCTATCTTGCTCGAGGCCTAGGCGATCGATAATCGGCGGAAAATCGTGGCTACACTCTCCCTGGGTTGTAGCCTGAGGTTATTTTTCATTCCGCTATATCAGCGCCAAATTCTAGAACGCCACAAAACAAACTTAAGAACCGAAGATTGAATGGCGCTCGCTTTTGTGAGTGCTTGCTCTAGCTTTTCGCCTAATTGGACAAACCATTATTACCTTATCACTTACCGGCAAAAATATGCTGTAGCGTATAAAAACCACAATGCATATGCCATGACAGATTCTACCCACGGGACAAGTACGCAAAGGGGCGAATGCGCAATATTGCACAGGTCATCAATATCGAGACAGCCGGTGCAGACAATGCCGAGTTCGTTCGCCGCCTGGTATTTAATACGCTGATTGGCAATGCCGATATGCACATGAAAAACTGGTCACTCATCTACCCCGACGGCATAAAGCCCAGGCTGGCTCCAGCGTACGACTTCGTATCAACGATTCCCTACATACCCGATCACGAAAGTGCGCTAAAGGTAAGCCGAAGTAAGGCTTTTGCCGACTTCACGCTGGATGAAATCGCCCATATGGCCAGCAAGGCTTCGATGCCTGAAAAAACAACACTCGATACCGCCAAAGAGACGTCCGCGCGTTTTCGTGCGCTATGGACGCAAGAGAAGGGGCACCTGGGTTTGAGCAGTGAGATGGTGCAGGATATAGAGAAGCATCTAAGTAAAATGCCTGTTTGGTAGTATCGCGCGACCTAGCGAACTGTTCTGGCCTAATAATCGCGCGCGCTGTTAATTAGCTTAAAGGGGCTTCAAACACTGGGGTAATGTCACCCTAAAATTTTACAACCCCAGCTCCCATACCCTAATAGTTTTGGCGGTACGCTACCATTTTTGCTAAGCCTATCTTGTGGTGTGTGGACATAAGGGACGAGGAAACAATATTTCATCCACCAATACTTGATCTCGACATCCTTACCTTCGTTGCTCAAAGCGTTACATGCCTCGGTAACTGCTCCACGACATTATGCTCCTGCAATGTCTAATAAGGGGCTCCTGCCCCG
>NZ_CEXWTU010000347.1:0-3540 GCF_982758155.1 Marinagarivorans sp.
CTTAAAGGGGCGCATGCCGGGGCCTATATGGACATAGGTCATTAGGATAACGCATCGGGGCAGGAGCCCCTTATTAGACATTGCAGGAGCATAATGTCGTGGAGCAGTTATCGAGGCATGTAACGCTTTGAGCAACGAAGGTAAGGATGTCGAGATCAAGCATTAGTGGATGAAATATTGTTTCCTCGTCCCTTATATCGGGTTTTCCAACGACAGTAATGCTAGTAGTTGGCTCACTGGCCAAACTGCTTCAACCTCATCCGCTAAACGATCTAACTGCGCAAGCTTATGCGCCTGATAATCAAATTTATCCGCATCGCTTAAACCTGCCCAGTGCAACGTACTTTGCAAAAACGCCTCACTATCAAAAACACCGTGTAAATAAGTGCCTCGAATAACCCCATCTTCGCTTTGCGCGCCCTCTGGCTTTGTGCCATCCAATATAAACAAAGGCTTATCCAGCGCACTACCGCTGCTTTCACCAGCATGAATCTCATAACCCGTAACGCCAATATCGCTACCCACACACACGCCAACCACATTGCGCAGTGTTTTTTCTGGCTTTAACTCGGTGGATATATCCAATAAACCTAACCCCTCACCACTCGAGCCGGCCGCGCCTTCGACCCCCTCTGGATCGGTTAATGTTTTACCCAGCATTTGATAACCACCGCAAATGCCCATCACACGGCCGCCATAACGTAAGTGCTTCTGAATAACGGGCTCCCAACGTTTATCGCGCAACCACGCCAAGTCATCCAATACATTTTTACTGCCAGGCAAGATCAATAAATCACAGGGGCCAAAATCGGCAGGCGTTCGCACGTAGGTTAAATTCACATTGGGGTGCAAGCGCAGCGCATCAAAATCGGTATGGTTAGAAATGCGTGGGTAAACCACGACCGAAACATTAACGGCGTTGTCACTGGCATTAAATTGCTGCGTATCAATAGCGTCTTCGGCTTCAATATACAGCTCTTGAATATAAGGAATAACCGCCAGTATGGGTTTGCCTGCTTTTTCCAGCAACCAATCGTTGGCCGGTTTTAATAAGGTTTCATCACCGCGAAATTTATTAATAATAAAACCCTGAATACGGGATTGCTCTGTTGAGCTCAAGCATTCATAGGTCCCGTACAAATGCGCATAAACGCCGCCACGGTCAATATCTGCCACTATCACCACAGGGCAATCGGCCGCCTCGGCAAAACCCATATTGGCGATATCGCCTTGGCGCAAATTAATTTCGGCGGGGCTACCCGCGCCCTCAACCACGACCACTTGGTACTGCGCGGCTAACCGCTGGTGCGCCGCTAAAACAATAGGTAATAAACTCGGTTTTTTATGGTGGTAACCCCAAGCCTCTAAATTACCCTGCGCTTTGCCCAGCACAATAACCTGCGCTCCCGTATTGCTATTGGGCTTTAATAACACGGGGTTCATATCTACGTGGGGCGCCAAGCCACACGCTAGCGCCTGCACCGCCTGCGCGCGCCCAATTTCACCGCCATCGGCTGTAACCGCGCTATTAAGTGCCATATTTTGAGATTTGAAAGGCGCCACACTCACGCCGTGCCGATATAAAATTCGCCCGATTGCAGCAACAAGCAAGCTCTTGCCGGCATCAGACGTTGTGCCTTGCACCATGAGGGTATGGGGGGACTTCATTGCTGAGTACGCCAAGTTTAATAGGGCGGCAGTTTAGCATTTCACTCTTAATACGAGCAGCTTTCACGAACCGCATTACCCTTCTTAAAGACAGGACCGCGCTAACTAACGAGGTAACCATTGTTATTCCATTGCCGCTTGCGATGACAATAATGCGTCGACGAAAAAAAACCAGCTCAATAGCTGGTTTTCAATTCACACGAACAATCAATTCAATCTAATTGGCGCCGCTAGTGTTCCCGCGATTACCACCACCGGTTCTACCGCCACCGCCACTACGCGACCCGCCAGGCCGAGCGCCGCTTCCGGTGCGATTGCGCGAAGGGGGTTTGCCGCCTGGGGCGCGCTGGCCATCCATGTGCTGCTTTGGTTTTTTCGGGCTTTTAGGCCTGTGGGCTCTGGGCGTGGGCGAAGGGGGTACTTCGTGCACGGGCTCGAAGCCGCCAATATAATCGCGCTCGATAATCTTGCCGATAACGCGCTCAATATCCACAAGCTGCGTAATTTCATCCGCACTCACAAGCGATACCGCTTTACCGGATGCACCAGCACGGCCGGTGCGACCAATGCGGTGGACGTAATCTTCAGGTACATTCGGTAGATCAAAATTCACCACTTGTGGCAACTGATCGATATCCAAGCCGCGCGCGGCAATATCAGTGGCAACCAGAATCCGAACCTTACCATCCTTAAATTCGGCTAACGCGCGTGTACGAGCGCCCTGGCTTTTATTGCCATGAATGGCAGCGGCGGTAATACCGGCGGCATCCAATTGTTTGGTTAATTTATTCGCGCCGTGTTTTGTGCGGCTAAATACTAACGCTTGTTTCCAATCACCCTCTTTGATCAGGTGCGTTAATAGCGCGGCTTTTTTCGCTTTATCCACAGGGTGAATTAATTGCGTCACCGAGGTGGCCGTAGAATTTTTAGGCGTAACCGAAACCTGTACTGGATTCTTTACCAAGCTTTTTGCAAGCTCGCGAATTTCATCAGAGAAGGTAGCCGAGAACATTAAGGTTTGGCGCTGTGCCGGTAAAAAACGCAATATTTTTCGGATATCATGGATAAAGCCCATATCCAACATGCGATCGGCTTCATCAAACACGAGAACTTCGAGCTGGCTAAACTTCACCGCATTTTGTTGGTACAAGTCCAGCAAGCGGCCTGGCGTAGCGACTAAAACATCGGCTCCACGGCGTAATCGCATCATCTGCGGGTTAACCTTTACACCCCCAAAAACAACCGCCGAACTCAACGGTAAATGGGCAGAATAGGATTGCACGTTCTCGGCAACCTGTGCGGCCAATTCACGTGTTGGCGTTAAGATAAGCGCACGTACTTGGTTGGCGCTGGCTTTTTGCCCAAGCGACAAACGATGTAAAATAGGCAGCGTAAAGCCGGCTGTTTTACCGGTACCGGTTTGTGCCGCCGCCATTACATCGCGGCCTTCTAGAATAGGTGGAATAGCCTGCGCCTGAATGGGCGATGGCGTTGTATAACCCTGCTCAGTAACAGCCTGTAAAATGGCCGGATCTAAGCCTAAGTCTTCAAATTGCATATTATGTCGTCACGTAGAAAGCGATAAATAACCCCTGCAATGAATATCGCGGAGTCTTTACGAAAGGGCCAAATGGCCGGAAGAGCAAAACAGATAGGCTGGAACTCGCTGCGCTAACCCTGCAGGGTTTAGCATCGCGCTGTAACAATACAACGGATTGCTCGGGTAGAATTGCGCGCAGCTTACCTTAAGCCCCTACAATAGGCCACGATTAAGCGACGAAAACCAAATCGGCATATTGCGTATAATTCACGACTGACGCCCACACCGCCCACCCAAAAAAGCCCGCCCCTTTGGTGCGCAAATCACGACCA
>NZ_CEXWTU010000348.1:0-3512 GCF_982758155.1 Marinagarivorans sp.
CATCCTTACCTTCGTTGCTCAAAGCGTTACATGCCTCGGCATGCGCCCCTTTAAGCGCCTCGATAAGAAAGCCGATCTCTTCGCCTAATTGGATAAACTATTATTACCTCGCCCCTTAGCGCTTTTTAGTCACGCGTTTTTTGCCGACCTTAGATTTGTCAGACTTTTTTAATTTTTTCGCATGCTTCACTTTCGGCGACGCCGATTTTTTACTTTTACTTTGTTTTTTGGCGGTTTTTTCTTTGGATAGCTGTTTACCGCTTTTACCTTTGTTAAAACGCTTGGGTTCAGCATTATCACTAGGCGTGCCATCAGCCGCCGGTTTTGGACTAACCTCTGGGCTCGTCTTCCCCTGCTCCGCCTTACCTTTCGATAATGGTTTTCTAAAAGGTTTGTCGCCTTTAATTGCGCGCTTTCGCGGCTGCTTTTCTTCTAATTCAAAATCGACTTTGCGCTCGTCTAAATCAACCCGCGCAACCCGAACTCGAATCGCATCGCCCAAAGCAAATACTTTACGTGTACGCTCACCCACTAAGTGATGGTGCGCCGCTTCGTAATGGTAATAATCTTGCGGCAAGTTAGTAATGTGTACTAAACCTTCAACGTACAAATCTTTTAGTTCAACAAATAAACCAAACCCGGTTACTGCCGAAATAACACCATCAAAAACGCTACCAATGCGATCCTGTAAAAACTCACACTTCAACCAATTCATCACATCGCGCGTGGCTTCATCGGCGCGGCGCTCTGTTAGCGAGCTTTGCTCACCAAAGGCCATCATGCTGGCAACATCGTAGGGGTAAACTTTTTCCGCTTTTTGTGCCCGCGTATTTTCGTGGCGTTTCACTTTATTGGATTCCGCCCCGCCGCGAATCACACTGCGAATAGCGCGGTGTACTAGTAAATCGGGGTAGCGCCGAATCGGCGAAGTGAAATGCGCATACGCCGTGTAAGCCAAGCCAAAGTGGCCTTTGTTTTCGGGCTGATAAACGGCTTGGTTCATACTGCGTAACATCACCGTTTGAATAATTTGCGCATCGGGCCGGTCTTTAATCAGTGACATAACTTCTTGGTATTGTAGCGGCCCAATTTTACCGCCCTTACCTGCCCGCAACTGCAAACCTTGCGCACCTAAAAACTCCATTAAATTATTGAGTTTTTGCTCTTTGGGGCTTTCGTGCACACGGTACAAAGTCGGTATGTTATGGCTATCCAAAAAGCGTGCTGCGCAAACGTTAGCCGCCAACATGCACTCTTCAATGAGCTTGTGAGCATCGTTACGGTGAACCGGCACAATGCGCTCAATTTTACGGTTTTCATCAAATTCAATACGGGTTTCTACCGTTTCAAAATCTATCGCGCCACGCTCGGTACGAATAACACGCAACGCTTGGTAAAGGTTTTGAAGCTCGTCAATATGTTGCACCACGCTGGCGTATTGCTGGCGTAAACCCGAACGCTTTTTGTCGCGATCAGACAACATCTGCCCAACCTTGGTATAGGTTAAACGCGCATGGCTGTGCATAACCGCTTCGTAAAATTTGTACCCACTGATGCGCCCAGCATCACTAATGGTCATTTCACAAACCATACACAAACGATCCACTTCAGGGTTTAGCGAACACAAACCGTTCGATAACCCTCTTGGCAACATAGGAATCACATGATCAGGAAAATACACCGAGTTGCCGCGTATTTGGGCTTCATTATCTAATGCATCGCCAGGTAAAACATAATGCGATACATCGGCAATGGCTACGTATAAACGCCAGCCACCACTGCGTTTGCGCTCGCAATAAACCGCATCATCAAAATCGCGTGCGTCTTCACCATCAATAGTTACCAGTGGCAGGGCGCGTAGATCGATACGGCCAGTTTTGTCTTCTTCTGCGACCTCGGCACTAAGCTTAGCGGCAACCTGCTCAACCTCGGCCGGCCAAACATGGGGGATATCGTGAGCGCGAATAGCCACATCGATTTCCATACCCGGTGCCATATGGTCACCCAGCACTTCATTAATAATACCTTCGGCGGCACCAAAACGATCAGGCTGTCGAGTAATCTCGACACTCACGAACTGGCCATCTTTAGCGGTAATTGTATTTTCTTTAGCAATAAAAATATCGGTAACTATGCGGGGGTTATCGGGCCGAATACGCGGATTACCCCGGCCAATACTGTAACGCCCGACCACATGCGTTGTATTGTGCGAAAGCACCTCTGCAATACTACCTTCTTGCCTGCCGCGCGCATCAATACCGCTTACACGCACCAACACTTCATCACCATCAAACACTTTGCGCATTTGCCGATTAGCGAGGTAAATATCATCCTGCGTGCTATCGGTCACCAAAAAGCCGTAACCATCACGGTGCCCGCTCACACGGCCACGCACCAAGTCCATCTTGCTAATAGCCCCATAGGCACCACGGCGGTTACGAATAATTTGCCCATCGCGCTCCATCGCAATCAAGCGACGCCGCAGCCCTTCAATTTGGTCGTCACCCTCAATCCCTAGCAGCGCCGTTAACTTGCTTTTAGACAGCGGGCCCTGCGCCGTCACAAGCACCTCTAAAATAAGCTCGCGACTCGCAATCGGGTTGTCATAAGTCTGTGCTTCACGCGCAGCGGCGGGATCGATAATGGGGGGTTTTTCCGACAAGGGAATATCCTCTATCAATGGAGGGAATGTATAGAACTGTAGCGATACTAAAAACTCTGCCCAGTATACTGGAGTACACAATAAGACAATACCCTACCTGAACAACGAATACCGCCGCCCCTTTTTTGGCGTCTTAGGTTATAGCAAGCTAACCACGCATACCCTACACTGCGCACCACAAGCATTGACGCTTACCGGTTTCAAACCACCACAATAAGGAAATTACTATGTCGCAAATCACTACTAGTGTCGGCCTAAAAGGCCAAAACTCTTCTGTTGCAGATATTAAAATCGTGCAAACACTGCTAAACCAACACCGCGAGCGAAACGCAACATTTAAACAAACCATAGGTAAACCAGCCGGTAGCCGGTTAAGCGTTGATGGCCAGTGCGGTAACAACACCATTACCGCTATCACCTCGTTTCAAAAAATAATCGCCAAGCTCTCCAAGCCAGACGGTTTAATCGAGCCGGGCAAAAACACGTGGAAAAAGTTAAACGGCAATGTCGTCAGCAGCCACCACATTGTTAAACGCCAGAGCATCGATGGTTATCGCCCGATGAACCAATTACAACATAAAAAAACAAAAACTGGGCTCTCGACCAATATGACCTTAAGCAGAACCGGCTGCGCCGTAACCACGCTAGCAATGGCCGCTAGCGCTATAGGTAGCGCAAACAAACATTGGCCAACTAACCTAGCGCCGAAAGACCTTACACCGCCAAAAGCCAACGATATATTGATTAAGGCGGGTCAGTTTTCGGGCGGCGACTTAATCATGAAGGGGGCAGCAAATGCACTAGGCATGAGTTATAACGAATTCGGCCGCAACAGCAATTTATCCCAAGC
>NZ_CEXWTU010000349.1:0-3410 GCF_982758155.1 Marinagarivorans sp.
AATCAAGATGTTCTGCATTTTGAAGATATTGATATGGACGGTATACGCCTAGTTAAAAGTGAATATGACTTGGTCGTGGAAATATTGGCCGATGGTGGTAGCGTCACATTTGATAACTGGTTTCATTTTAATGTTGGCGCTGAATCACAAATTCCTTATTTTCAATTTGGTGATGGCGATCCTGTAACGAAGCTTGCGTTGTTTGAAGCTAAAAGTATTAGTGAAAGAGCATCAACCATATGGTCCTACAAAATAATAGACCCAGAAGATTACATCGACCAAGCCCTACCCGTTTACTCCTCAGTCGAAACCGATTTAACGGAATGGGAGCGTGGTGAGGGGCCGTTTGCTAATGCGGATGATCATCCGTTGGTTTTAAATACAACGTTACCTGCCAATGCTAATATTATTTGGCCGTTAAATACCAATATATGGGCACATGCGGATGTCGTTATTGCTGAGGGACAGCAACTTAAAATGCGTTATTTTGTCGATAACGTCGCTAGTATTTGGGTTAACGGAACACTGTATCCCAGCCGTGTGGGCGGTAATGATGCCGCGGATTTAATTGAGCGTGAGCTTATCATTCCAGCGGCGGATTTAATTAGGGGTAGCAATCGAATTGTATTACTCGCTGAAGATTACGGTGCTTACAGCTATGCACATGTTGAGATAACGGTAATTACACCTTCTGCAACTGAGGTTTCGCGGTCTAAAGTATTGGCGAATGCCTGTAACGGTATTATGCCGCCACAGGCGAATTTTGCTGATCGTGTTTCGAACCCTTATGCGGATGCTGAATTTTATGCCGATCCCGATTACGCCGATCGAGTAAGTTCGACACAGGATCAAATGGATGATCCCGTTATGGTCGCGGCAATGGATTTGGTTAAATATGAATCTACCGGCATTTGGTTAGATAGTACCGCTAAGCTATGTGATACACCAAAAGATAAGCGTACAAATTTACTTAACCATTTAGAGAATGCACAGAAAACGGCACAGGGTGAGCCCGTAGTATTGTCTACTGTGGTCTTTAATGTACCAGCACGAGATTGTGTTTCGGGTAATCACCCTGGTGAATTTGAAGCAACCCCAGAAGGTTTTGCGGCGTATAAAAAGTATATTGATACAATTGCAGCCCTAGCGGCTAGCTTCCCGAATGTGCGTTTAGTGGCTGCTGTTGAGCCGGGTGCATTGGCGGCTTCGGTGAATCATGAAAGAAATTACGACAGCATCACTTACTGTGATATTCCTTTTATGGAAGGTTATTATCGTCAGAGTGTCGTGTATGCCATGCAGAAATTTGCGACGGTGCCGAATGTTTATACGTATTTAGATGCCGCGCATGCTGCTTGGCTTGGCTGGCGCGTGCCAACGTTAGTCGGTTTAACTAAAGAATGGATCGGACTAGCAACTGATAGTAACGCGCCGGATTACAGTATTATTTCGGGCTTCGTTACTAATATGTCGGAATATATCCCGTTTGAAGAACCTTATATGCTAGACGAAAAGCCAGAGGAACTTGGCTTTTATAAATGGAATGCCATGGCGTCTGCCTCTGAGTATGCTGCGGCAATTATTGAAGGAATGAGTACAGTAACTGAAGAAAAATTTGGTGTCATTATTGATTCTTCACGTAATGGTTGGGGTGGCGCGGGACGGCCACAAACACAGGGCTTTGGCGAAGAGTTTCGACTAGATCGCCGTGATGCGCGCTGGCTTTGGTGTAACAATGCTGCTGCGGGCCTGGGGGAATTCCCTCGTGCCAACCCTGCAGAAAATCAAGAATATGTCCATGCTTTCTACTGGTTCAAACCGCCCGGCGAATCGGATGGGGACGACAATGCTGAGCGTTACGGTATTTATAAGGAGCGTTCTACTATGGATTGTTCAAGTGATTTTCGTGGAGCCAAAGAGAATCCCACACCTGCAAGTGCTTGGTTTGATGAGCACTTTATCCAGTTGATTGAAAATGCATGGCCACCTTTAATTGCACCGGTTGAGCGTGGTAAAAAAGCATTGGATATTCACTTAAGTTCAGCAAAAATGCCAATAGAAGGTTTAAGCGATATTCTTATCGAAGCAGAAATCGCTGAAGCCAGCATTGCAAGCGTACGTTTTGTTGCTGACGGTATTGTTGTGCCATTACCGGAAACACTAATATATGAAGGTGGATCTTTAGAGGTTCCTATTCAGGATGTATTGGGCGGGACATTAGCGCAACAAGTGATTCGTTTAGATGTTACCGATACTAATGGGAATACTTATTCTGGTGAGGTTGCTTTTGATGCTGACAGATATTTAAGTGGTAGTTTGTTGGCCGATGCATTAATTCGTGAACCCAATACGAACTTTACAAATCTAGTACCGAATGGTTTGGCCGGTGATGATTTCATTATTGATCTTCTTAATAGTATGGTTTTAGAAGGAGGGAAGGGTAATGATTGGCTGCAGGGCGTCAATTTAATTGGCGGTGAGGGCAATGATATTTTGGTAATGACTGGGGTAGAGGTCGACCAGAAGGCTAGCGGTGGTCCCGGCGACGATGAGTTTTATGTCTTTGGCCGTTACAGCCAAATAACCATTAACGATACTGAGGGTGTTAATCGTGTGTTTTTACCGAAGGTTAACCAAGATGGGTTGCAGTGGTACCGTGAAGAGTCTGACTTGATGATCGAGTATTATAACGATTCAGATTTTCCTGAGTTTGAGCTTACTGTAGAAGAGTTTTTTAATAGTAACCCTTCGTTTAAAGGTGTCTATGTTCAAGATCAGTTGTGGTTAACCCCCGACTCAATTAGTCAGGACAACTTCTAAGTTATCAATGCAGGGTCATTTTTAATGGCCCTGAGTACAAAAAAAGGCACGGGTGAATCCATTCGTGCCTTTTTTGTTTTAGCCCCTACATTAAAGCCCAGTCGGTGTAATGTTAGGGGCGAGGAAACAATATTTCATCCACTACAACCATGGTGGCTGTAAGTGTGAAGAAAATAATAAGATTAATAACGAGCGGCACTAAAATATAAAGACGCAATTCTTTACGTCACAGTAAGTTAACACCCTCGAAATAGTAATTAACGTCGGTGGCGAGGTTGTTGTTAGCCAGTGTTTTTATCATGAGATACTCCATTGATGCTCGCGACAAAAAAAGGCGCTAACATTGCTCAGGGGTTTGCCCGTTGGAGTGTTAGCGCCTTTGTATCATACGTAATTCCCCTCCTGAATTATTTAGCGCCAGCAGCGTTTAAGGCGGTGAGACAATCACCACCTTGTCTATGGCTTGCAATAATTTGAGGCATTATTTTACCCGTAGGGCCTACTCCATTAATGTTGCGGCCTGCGTCTGTAAAAAAGCGCACAAAGGTGGCGAAGTTCTCTTTGTGCATACCGCGGTAAGCGACTTCAAT
>NZ_CEXWTU010000350.1:0-3372 GCF_982758155.1 Marinagarivorans sp.
ACCTGCCTCTAAGGGGCGTGCACCCAGGAATTCAAAAACGGGAAGTTATTTCATGCACGCCCTTAAAACGATTGTATGAATTCTACGGTCGCTGGTTACTCTGAATAAACTATAATCTAAGATTTTTGGGCGCATGCTGGGGCCTGTAGGGCATAGTCAGTAGGGAAACGCTTTAAGTAACGAAGATGAGGGCGTAGAACAAAAGCATTAGTGGATAATGTATTATTTTCTCGCCCCTATGTTCAGTGGTGTCTTTTTTGTTAGGCTGTGATGCCCCATGTGCTTGTGGGGGCTGTCTTTCCTTTTTACTCACTTGGGCGCAGCGCTTGATACTAAGTATGTTTTGGTTGGATTGTTAAATAATCTGTATTTTCTAGAGGGTTAAAATGTGATTGTGTCCCGCGTTTTCGTGATGTTTTACATGGTTCTTGTGATGGGTTTGTGTGCATGCACAGGCGGCCAGGCCGGTGCTGGTTCTTCGGTTAGCGATAAGGAATCTAGCGTCCATTCTATAAGTTCTATTGATACCAGCTCAACGGTAACGAGTGATACTTCTAGTGTCGTTGATATTAGTTCTGGTATTTCCTCTAGTCAGAGGCATTCTAGTATTTTTCCCAGTTCGTCATTGGGGAGTTTGGGGGGCAGTTCAAGCGCTTTCAATGGTGTGAATTCTTCACCTGCCTCAAGTGTCTCCAGTAATTCAAGTAGCTCTAGTGTCTCAAGTAATTCGAGTCGTCATGATTATTCTATGGGTATCACGATCTTTGATATTCATATTCGCTTGGATGAAGCGACAGTTGAGGAGGTGGTTGATAGTGAGGGTTTTGGTTTAAGCATTGCGGGGGATATTTATGTGTCGTCATCGAAAGGAGAGATTCCGTTGTATATGGTATCTGCTCGCGTCACTGCTGTTGATGATAGCTATACCGAATTCACCAATATTTATGGCACATCAAACCTGCCTTTCCCTAAGCTAGGTTTTTTGGAGGCCGCTCAGTTTGATGAGCTTGTGAATATATCATTTAGTTTACATAGTGGTAACGAGCTCGCATTAATGAGTCCGTCGCTGAGGGGGGATCGTCATTACCTAGTCTATGAAATTGATGGCGGCTTTAGGGCTGTTGTCGACGGTTTAACTTTCGAAGCTATTGTTCAGCCATCGGCACGTTTCATACTTGACCCCGTAGATCCTTATTTTTATTTTTACGGGAATTTACCTGGCCTCAAGGGGATGACTATAAAAGATGTTGGAGTGGGTGTATCGCTATCTCAGGAGATACCTTTTAGGCCTCAAGTGAACTGGGGGTTAGAAGAGTCCCTTGTACCTTTCGAGAAGGGCCTTGTACTCCTTGAGGGTACAATTCCATTGGGCGCGGGGATTATGTCTGTTGATGGTGAGTTTGTCGTTGCAGGCATCTCTGGTGAGACTGCACTTCCAATTGAATTTGATGCTCCAGAGGAGGGTCTTGAATACGTAGAATATCCCGAGCCATGGCGAACTATAACTGAAAGTGTTCTTCCTCAATTCGCGTTGGTGGTGGCCGATGCTTTTGTACCAAGGCATGTAAATCTGGAATTGAAAGAAGCGGTTATCGCCGGTAACGGTTCTTTCAATTTTGATTTGGCGTTTCTCGGGCTGACGATTTTAGGCAAAGAGGCATCCCCTTTTACTGTGACTGGAGCCAGTTTTATTCAGACTTTTTTGGCCGATAAAAAGCAAGCGATATTTTCTGGTTATGTTAATGGTGAGGATTTGTTCAGCGGAATGGATGTGCCAATAAGCCTTCCAAAGGCGAGTTTTAATATGGCTGGCGTAGTTAATGTAGAGCCTGAGTTCAACTTTATGCTCCGTAGCGAAGTCTCTGCAGGTATTAATGGTGATGTATTATCCCAGTGGCTGGGTGTTGATGTTGGCAATATTGCTGGCCAAGACATGACCTTATTTATTAGCGAAACAGGTACGTATTTGCAGGGGGAGTTATCGGCGGGCGGACTGCACTCGGCGCTAAACTTTCACGCAGGCGGGACACTTCAGGCGTATTTTTCAGGTTCGCCCGAAGCTTGGATGGCGAATATCCATGGTGACTTTATTCTTGCGGGGGTTGATCTTGTCGAAGGCGTTATACATTTAGGGTTTGATGGCTTTAAGGTTCGCGGGGCGTTTGATACCGGGCTATCTCAAATTGCGATGTCGGGTGAAATTAGTCCCGCAGGCATAGATGTACGCGGTGTAGCGGATGTGTTGATACCCTTTGAAAACGTGATTACCAGTTTCATCGTTAGTGGTGCTCGGTGTGGTTATACGACAGTCACTGATGGCGTAAAGTGCGGTACAGATTTTGTGGCGAACCAGGCTGTTTGTGGCACCGAGAATATTGTGAGTGGTGCAATCTGTGGCTACAGTACGGTTACCAGTGCGCTTGAGTGTGGTTCATCTACAGTGACGAGTGCTGCGCTTTGTGGTGCTGACTTTGTGGCTAATAAAAGTGTTTGTGGTTTGAAGACGGTGACGAATGCTGCCGCGTGCGGGACTAGCACAGTCACTGATGGAGCTATTTGTGGGTTCAATACTATTACGAATGCATCAGTGTGTGGTGTGGACACCCTACTCAATGCCTTTCAGTGCGCTCTTAATGGATTCAAAAACTGTGAAAAAGCAAAGTCTTGTCAGGTGGCAGCGACATGCGAGACACCCAAGTCTTGTCAGGTGGCGGCTGAATGTGATGTGCCTAGAAGTTGCTCGCAGCCCAATACCTGTGACGTAGAAAATACGTGTAGTCAGCCGAAAAAATGCCATGTGCCAAAAACCTGTGATATTGAAGCTTCTTGTGAGGTGGAAGATGTTGCTTTAGGTGAATATAGAGGCGCGGCAGATTTTAGATTGAGCGGCGGCGGCTTGAGTGCCAATTTACAGGGTGAGTACTGCATAAATGGAGCGTGCCATAGTTTAGCGGGCGGTCGTTTGGATTTATCGGCAGCGCCCAAAGTATGCATTACGATTCCAGGCGGAGTGGGTGAGGTCTGCGCTGCACTTTAGTGGTACGTGTATTCTTCTTGCAATACGAATTAAGGGAGGGGCTAACTCTTTCTTAATTCGTTGGACAAAAAGCTAAGCGCTCTGTGTGCTTAGCTTTTTTGGCTAGTATGGCGGCAAGATGTTGTTTGTTAAGCTCATCATATTGCTTAGGATTACAGCCGTAACGGTCTGTCGGAATTCCTGTTTCTGAATAGGGACATTGATCAATCGCGTTGATAGCGCCATCTTTATCTTGATCCCCTTCTTGCGCCGAACAACCAATGGCATTTACGCGGCTATTAATGGCTGTTGTATAGCGTGGTCGTCGTTGTCCTCCTCCTCTTCCTCCTCCTCCT
>NZ_CEXWTU010000351.1:0-3345 GCF_982758155.1 Marinagarivorans sp.
GCATGCAGGGTGGTGTGGGGAGAGCTGGCTAGAAACCAGCTCTTACCCGATTTAAATGCAGGGGTTATTCTAAGCTTTTTAGCTCGAAATTTACTTCACCCCCTGCCGAATCTACAACATTATATTCAGCACGAAATCCCACTGCTGTTTTGCAAGAAAACTGGTAGACTTTTTTTGCGTCAACATTTAAAGATATATTGACTTTGTTGTAAGCAGCGATACCTGATTCACTTCCACTCCGATCAAAACAAGAAACAGAAACCACCCTAGAACCCGGCTGAACATATACATCACCCGTATACACCAAATCATCACCAAGTAGTGTCCCCCCAGTCGGCACTGAATCCACTTTTTGAATCCACATGTTATTGCTGTCAGACTGGTAGTGCTTAAGTGTCGCGTAAGGCAAGGAAGAGATGTCATTTACGAAAGGAGCCTTAGTATTTAAGGTGCTATTGCAGCCACTCATTAATACGCAAACAGCCAAATAGAAGTATTTCATTGATGATTCCTTAGCATTTAACAGTTGTATATGCGACATCGCATATCTCATTCTTAAAAAAACGCCCAAGCAAGCCTAAACTCCACGTGAGACTATGTAGCAGACGTATTACCCTCAATAATACCCCATAATAAACCGACATGCTGTCGCAATTACCTTACAAATGCGACACGTCATATCCAGCTAAAATTGCACATTGCGACATGCTTCCAGCGAGCTTTTCGCAGTACTACCTATACAATGAAATTAGTTAGCGACCATTTTAATCGCATATCGAAGATTCTCCCACTTATAGAGGTCTTTTATCGGTATGGCGTCGTAAAGATCTGATACTGCGACACGGGGTGCTGTCGCTTTTCCAATGACGCTTTATCCTATGTCACAAAAAGCAGAAAAATGCGACGTCGGCATATTGGGGTACAAGCTCGGAGAGGTGCTCGCTTTAAGGTAGTAATAACCTTGTGCTGGACCCTTATCAATCCGCCAGCAATAGCAGCTGTGATGGCGCTATGTCTTCATGGGTACTTCCTTCGCTATAAGGGCTCTTTGCATTTCACATCAATATTAGGGCTTGAATTTTGCCAAAAAGGCACAATTAACCGCCATTTGAGCACTAGACTGTTGTCTCTGTGGCCACCGAAGCCTGCCTTAACGCTATTCCTTGGTCCCCTCACAGTCGTGACCCGCTAATACCGTCGTATTAGCCTCATTCTTTTTTCGCGAATAACCTTATTTAGTATAAAGAGAACCATTATGAGTTTAGATTTCAATAATGCCGGTGTATTCCCTGCAAGTATCGACCTGCTGCATATTCTGCTATCAGTGGCAGTTATATTTTTAATTTTGCTTGTTGCACGTATTCGCTTAAGCACCAAGCTGGTTAGCACTCTGAGCGTTACTACCACCGAAGACGTTACAGCCGTTAACCCTGAGCCGCCAGTACATGAGCCTGTAACTACGGCCGAAGTTAATATCACCAGTGCCAGCCCAGATGCAGCTTTACAGTTGTTGAGTTTGTTGCAGCAAGAGGCGCGCTTTGTTGATTTTACGCAAGAAGACCTTGCTAATTTTAGTGATGCCGAAATCGGTGCTGTAGCGCGGGTTGTTCAGGAGGGTAGCAAAAAAGCCTTGGCTACTTATTTCTCTTTTGAACCCGTATCTACCGACGATGAAGAATCAACAATAACCGTAGCGGCCGGTTTTAATCCCGCGGAGTATCGTTTAACCGGCAATGTCGTTGGCGAGGCACCTTTTACGGGTACGTTGACGCATCGCGGTTGGCAGGTAACCGATAGCAAGCTACCTAGAATAGCCAAGGGTCACAACACCTCGATTATTGCTCCAGCGGAGGTGGAATTGTGAGCGAAGCGACACGCTATTCGGTGGGTATCGATTTAGGCACAACCCATTGCGTGATGTCCTATTTGCCGTTAGATGAAGATGGCGCATCACCCGAAATTTTCCCGATAAGCCAGTTATCGCGGCCGGGCGTTGTTGATATGCTTGAGCAGCTGCCTTCATTCTCTTATCAACCGCACGAAGCCGAAATTAACACCTCAGATTGCGTGCTCCCTTGGGCTAACAATAATACGACCTTGGTCGGGGCTATTGCCCGCAACCTCGGTAGCAAAACACCGATTCGATTAGTCGCCAGTGCTAAAAGCTGGTTATGTCATGGCGGCATTGATCGGCGCGCAAATAGTTTGCCCTTTGGTAGCCCTGAAGAGGTTCAAAAAATATCGCCGTTAGAGGCAAGCCGCCAATATTTAGCACATTTATGTGCCGCTTGGGATGCTGAATTCCCAGCCTCGCTTTTAAAAGATCAAAATGTCACGGTTACCATTCCTGCTTCTTTTGACCCCGTCGCCAGAGAGCTAACAGCCGAGGCTGCAAAACAAGTAGGCTTTGAACATTTAACACTGTTAGAAGAGCCCATGTCGGCTGTTTATAGTTGGGTTAACTCTTGTGGCGATGATTGGCGCTCACAAGTGAGTGTGGGCGATATTATTCTGGTGGTCGATATCGGCGGCGGAACTACCGACCTCTCTCTGGTTGCAGTAGCTGAAGACGATGGTAATTTGAGCCTTAATCGTATTGCGGTGGGTGAACATATTTTGTTGGGTGGCGATAACATGGATTTGGCGTTAGCCTATCGTGTTAAAGCTAAGTTAGCTGAGCAAGGTAAGGCGCTTGAACCGTGGCAAATTCAAGGGATTACGCAGGCCTGCCGCGATGCCAAAGAAGTCTTACTTTCTGATGGCGATACGCAAGCCGTGCCCATTACCATTCCCAGTCGTGGTTCTAAACTTTTTGGTGCTACGTTGCGTTGTGAATTAACCCGCAGCGAGGTGACTCAAACTTTGGTTGAAGGCTTTTTCCCTTTAACAGATATTAATACTCAGCCGAAACAAAGCCCACGAAGCGCTTTAACGCACCGCGGTTTACCGTATGCACAAGACCCAGCGGTTAGTCGCCATCTTGCTGCGTTTTTAACGCGGCAAAAAAACGCATTGAATATTCAACCAGAAGCGACAGTTTTTGATGATCCTTTGGCGGGTTTTGCCGACCCCTTAGGCAACGAAAATACTGCGTCAGCGGACTTTATCAAACCGAGTGCTATTTTATTAAATGGCGGGGTATTAAAAGCTCCGCATATAAAAGCGCGTGTATTAAGCCAAATTAATCAATGGTTAAATACAGCTAATGCAGAGCCAGTACGTGTATTGGATGGGGCCGATCTCGATTTGGGCGTAGCCAAAGGTGCTTGTTATTACGGTCAAGTTAAGCAAGGTAAAGGCGTACGGATTCGGGGTGGTTTGGCGAACGCCTATTACGTGGGTATC
>NZ_CEXWTU010000352.1:0-3345 GCF_982758155.1 Marinagarivorans sp.
CCATGCTGGGCGTACCAAGGCTATCGTGCCACGCCCAGCAAGCTGGGCTGGACAAGCTTTTCGGCGCTTGATTTTATGGCGGAAAAGACTGCCACAAAACATTCACCAAAAAGGTTGCCGCACATAGCGGCGTTAAATTTCAAGAGTAAGCATCAGTTTTCATGGAGAAAAATGAAAAATAAGATTTTAAAGTTAGCCATATTAATATCCTCACTATCCGTCAACACAGTAATTGCAGCAGTCGATTTTTATGTCGTTGGACACCCTGATGACTGGCAGCTCTTTATGAATCCAAATACATATAAAAGCATTCGAGATGAATCTGTAAAAACAATTATCATACACACAACTTCAGGGGATGGTGGACAAGGCACTAGCAACTCAAGCAACGGCCCCTACCCGTTCTATCTAGCTAGAGAAGAAGGCGCCATACGTGCCGCTCGCTTTTTAGTCAACACTGATAACGAGGCAGGCCGTGGCTACTTAATAGACTCAACCATGGCAACACACAACGGACATCAGGTACGGCGCGTTGAATATGGCGGTACCGTTTTATACTTTTTGAGGCTTCCAGACGGCAACCTCAATGGCGCCGGGTACGCGAACACCGGCCTCATGAGTCTTAAAAAGCTAAAGGAAGGGGCGCCCGTAATCACTTCAATTGACGGGACTGCCAGTTACCAAGCATGGGCAGACCTTAAAAACACGCTCGAATCCCTCATACTTAATGAATCAGGCACTGGCACAGACATATCTTTCAACATTGCCGACACGAATTCATCAATTAACCCAGGGGATCATCCTGACCATATTTACACTGCTAAACTTTTAGAAGAAATTAACAACAAACATCAATGTTTTGATATTACTTATTACACCGAGTACCACTCCCAAAACTTGCCGGAGAGCGACTTTGGAGAGCAAGATACATCCGAAGTCACTAATCTAAAACTGATAGATGCTGCAACTTGGGGAGCCACGACATCAGGGATATCCGATTATTTTTACAGTAGCTCTTGGGAAAACGGCCACAACAGGTGGCTATGGAAGCATCAGGACCGAACCATCAATGCTCCGGGCTGTGACTTTACCAATTTTAATATTGCATCACTTTCTCAGGTGCAAACATCTTCGGAATCCAATGCGACTGAGCAATTGGGCGTAAAACTAGTAGATGGAACAATTGACGGCTATGCAGGCCCAACCGGAGACTATAAAAAGGAGTGGGCAAGCAATAACGGAGGCGTCGGTGAGTATTTCTTATTGAACTGGCCGAAAACCGTCACCATAAAACAAATAAAATTATACGACCGCCCTAACCTAACCGAACATATTTTGAGTGGGACCATAAAATTTTCCGACGGTAGCACGCTCAACGTGGGGCAACTGCCGAACAATGGAACCGCACTCACCTTAGATCTCCAGACCTCCAAAAATACCACCAGCCTCAAATTTACAATCACTTCAGTCTCGTCATCAAGTAGAAATATAGGGCTAGCAGAAGTCGAAGTTAACGGCGAGTATTAACCTATTTTCAGAGACTAAAGCATAACCTATGCCTTTCATTTTATTAAAGGCACAGGGATCGATAGGAATCAATAGGGTCAGAGTCTTTGATTTGATGTATGAAAGTTACTGCGAAAGTGTCTATTGTTCTAGCCTTGCTTAGCGTAGCCTCCGGTACTGCATACTTGTTCGTTGGCTTAACCCAAAGTCACGATAGAAATTTAGGTTTTACTCATTGGTCTGGTGTCGCTCAAATACTCATTTCGCTGTTCTTGCTCGTAACGGCCATCTATTTTATTAAGAGGAGCAGTCAGTGCGTTGCTTCGCTGTCAATTTATACGGCGCTCTTGGCGTACACTCTTGTTGGTACAAATACAATTTAACAAACGTGTTAACATAGCGGGACAGCACTCATCTAAACAGCTTTGGTTATTAATCTACTACTCTCTTATAATCAAACCAATTGAGAAATTAAATACCATAAATCGCTAAGGCTATGCCCTAGCGATTTTTTTGGCCTACTCCGCCAGTACGGTGGCCGTTCTTTTCGGACCCAGCGGCCTTAGATGGCCAGCCCCTACACTAAGCGCTATAGCTTAAACAACGCTCCACTTCAGCGGCAGAACCTAAGATAACCTCAACACGTTGATGTAATGCTTTGGGCGTTACATCCAACATCGAAGCACCCTGGCAATAAGCCGAGCCACCAGCCCCTTTAACGAGCATGGCCATTGGATTGGCTTCATACAATAACCGTAACTTAGCCGGGCATTCGGGCTTATTTCGATTGAGCGGATACAAAAATATGCCGCCGCGCAGCAGTATTCTATGTACATCGCCCACCATCGCCCCGTTCCATCGCATATTAAACGTTTTTTCTCGAGGGCCAGAAACTCCCAAGACCAAATCAGAAATGTAGCGCACAGCCCAATCAGGCCAGCCGGTTTGGTGCGCCATGTTAATCGCAAACTCACCGGTTTCTCTCGGGATAGAAAGCGCTTTATTGGCCAACAGATACTCGCCCGCAGAATCAATAGAGCCCTCGTTCAAACCTAAATCTCGCAACACATCAGGGTTGGTCACAAGCGTATAGCTTTGCGTGGCCCCACCGGTGCACAGAACAAGTTGGGTCGCCGGCCCATAAAGAACATAGCCAGCACAAACTTGTTGTGAACCCGGCTGTAAAAACTGCTCTACCGCCGCACACCCATATTGATTAAGCCTAGGGTAAATAGTAAAAATAGTACCTATCTGGCCATTAATATCAATATTCGAAGATCCGTCGAGTGGATCAAAAGCAACCACAAAATTTCCACTCTCATTACAGGCCACTACCCCCTCTTCTTCCTCAGAAGCCAATGCTGCAACCGCTGAATTTTTCGCTAAATAATCCTTCAATAAATTATTGGCCAGTACGTCCAGATTTTTCTGTGTTTCGCCTTGAATATTTTCTTGTTCCGCCGAGCCTAATACTCCGCCAAAAGTCCCTAGCGATATACGTTCAGATAATACTTTTGTCGCTTGCGTTATAGTATTTAGCACTGATATCAATTCGGTAGAAACACCATTATGGGCTAGAACTTCACTAAAGGTTTTCATGCCACAGGCCTATAATGTTCTACGCAATTTAAATCGGAAAATGCCGTTTGCAAACGAGCGACCATAGATTCTTCAGCTTTACGCAACCAGGCTCGGGGGTCGTAATATTTTTTATTGGGCTTATCTTCGCTTTCAGGATTCCCAATTTGGCTTTGTAGGTAATGGGTATTATTTTTGTAATAGTCCAGTAATGGTAGGAACTTCACTCACGTAAAGCCCCCCATGCAGATCCGGACGTGC
>NZ_CEXWTU010000353.1:0-3299 GCF_982758155.1 Marinagarivorans sp.
GGTAGAGGAGGTCTATTTTTTCTAATGTATTTAGGTGTGGTTATGTTTTAAGGGTGCCTGTCCTGCATTATTGTCTAGTTTTCATAATGTATTTAGGTGTCGTTATTTTTTAAGGTTGCCTGTCCTGCATTATTTTTTTCGCGCAATGTATCCTTGTTCGTTAGGCATTACTCGTTCCAATACGAGCAGGTTGGATTCACCTGCTCGCCTATTTTATAATACGCGTCAAAATCACAATCAAGGAATCCGTCACTATCAATGAAATAGGTTCCTTTTGTATAACACGCCTCTATCGTTTGCATATAATCATCTAGACTTACTGACAGTTGAGTCTCCTCATAATCAAGCGTAACACTATATACAGAATTATTTTTCATATTTATAGCTATGTATGAACTGGCATAATCAGCTAAAAATGGTACAAAGTCTTGAAGGTCTTCATAGGTCTTTTGAAAGTTTGCAATTTCTTTCTGTAGCTCTTCACGATGGATTAGCCTGTAACCAGGAACTAAATCCATTAGTTTTTGATTTGTTATTGATGCATATGTACCAGAGGCATTCCTATATATTTCAGAGAGGCAATCCGGTATTCGATTATCTTCGGCTACAGTTGCCTCAAAAAAGCCTATTGCATCAGAAAAACCCGGGCGCCCTTTGCATGCTAATTTCAATATATTTTTTATATTCATATAAATTCCTGCACACTGATTGGTAATAATGCCTAACATTATATCCATGCGTCATGGACACATATAGCAATATCCCTACATATAGACCTTTATGTCCACAACTATACCTAAATGGCTAAATATAGCCATCTCCCAACATCAACCTTGTGTCTATATCTAGGCATTTATCGACACCGCTTTCAATAATGTTTTTTTTGCCCCAAGCCTTTCGGAGTAGGTCGCTGTTTGGGTTCACGTGATGCTCTAACCTAATCACAGCTCAAATCACTTTACAGGTAATGATCAAGCGTTGATAAAAAGGTGTCGGCACGAATCTCTGGGGCCGTCACAAACAGGACGTTTGTGCAGGGCGTACAAGGACGTATTCACCGCGTGCCCTAGAGGTTCGTGCCGGCACCGTCTTCACCAAAATTTCACCTACTCCAGTCAATTAAGCTTCCACAGCCCCAACCCTAACCCATGCCCCAAAAAAAACGGCCCTCTAAATAATTAGAGGGCCGTTAGAATAATTAAACGCTGCTATTCAGCAGCGCTAATGTAGATGGTAAAGGTTACAGCTTACCTACGCCGGCATTGTTCAGCACAACACCGGGTACGTCGCCGGCTTTATCCAGCGTTACCGAGTTTGCTGCGCTTACATTACAGTTATCGCCATTAAGGTCGCCGCTCTGCCAGTTTACGGGCACCTTGTGGGCTTTGCCGTTATCAACGGTGCGTGTGTAAGTGCCGCCTTCCCAAGCATTACCGCTAGCGGCCCAGCAACCGGAAACATCGGAGTCGGTTGATGCTATTAGTGGGTTAGTGACGTTTTTAAAGTAGTTATTCTGTACTAGGGCTTTACCTTCGGCGCGGGTGTTAATGTAGTGAATTTGGTTCACTACATTGTTGTTCGACCAGTAGTTATTAAACGTGTGAATAGTGGCGCGGCGTAATAGCGGTGTGCGCTGCTCGATATTCTCGTAGTAGTTATGGTGGAACACGATGCTGTTGTTGCCATCGGGGTTGTCATTTGCGCCGATTAAACCGCCACGGCTAGAATTACGGAAGTGGTTATAGGATACGGTAACGTGGGTTGTATCGTTTTTCATATCGATTAATGAATCGTAACCCTGGCTTTCCCCACCCGAAGCTTCGATGGTGTTGTGGTCAATCCAAATGCGTGTTTGTGGGCCGCCTTGAATGGCAATACCGTCGCCACCGTTTGAGGTCGGTAAAACCGATTTCTTCACATTTTTAATGGTGACATTACGGATAATAATGTTAGAAGCGCGTGAAATCTGAATGCCAACTTGGTCGAATACCCCACTGGTACCCACACCTTCGATGGTGATGTTTTCTACTTCTTTAAGCACGATGGTATCGTCTTTGGTGCCATTACAGCTACCGCTAGCATCTGCGGTATTACCGTGATTAATGGTGCCATTTACCTTGATTGTGAGGGGGGTAGTATCGGACTCGCGCGCACACAAGGCTTCGTGTAATGCTTTACCGGTATTTACCGTTACCGTGGAACCGCCTGCGCCGCCAGTGGCTGCTGGGCCATAGCCTACCCATTGTGTGGCGGGCATTTTGGGTTGGTTGGTGCCGTCTTTGTCTGGCTCGATCATTGGAACAGACGATGCGGCGCTGCTGGTTGCAGCAGAGCTAGGGGTAGTGGCGCAGCCTTGTGCTGTTACCGATGGCCCGGCAATAGCGATGGAATCAATATTGGCTAAGCCTTCGCCGCCATTGGCTGATAGTACCAGTGCGTTAGTGCCGGCATTTAGCGAAATCTCAACAGTTTCTTCAACCCATGTTGTCCAGGCGCCCGTTGTACTCAAGTTGAAAGCCGCACCGGTTCCGGCATTACCGTTTGCGGTTAAGGTGCCAGAGCGGGCCGCAGTGCCACCGTTAGCGTAGCGGAAAGTGACCCTATAAACATTGGACTCAGAAGCGTTAATTTTCCACTCGATAGCAGCGCCTGCGGCGTTTTCGCTATCGACAAAACCGGCTCCAACATAGCCGTTATGCTTGGTATCAATTACGCCGTTAGCGCCGCAATAGCCTGTTGTGTTTTCTTGGATTGTTAGGTTGTTGGCTGCTGCCGGTGAAGATGATGCCGTTGCCGCGCTGCTTGAAACCGCAATAGGCATAGAGCTAACCGCAGCGGATGAGCTAATGGTTTGAGCTTGTGAGCTAGAAGACTCGGTACTGGTACCCGCGCAGCCTGTGAAGGCTGCAGCCATTACTGCAGCGAGCGGCATCATTGTATATTTCATTTTTGCACCTTTGACGAAGTGGCTTTCTGTAACGGAGTGTTACACCTAAATACGATTTTATTATGGGCTTCCAGTTACCCATGCATTCAGCTGCATTCGGCTCAGCTCTGCACGGGTAAACAGGCAACTCAAGCACACTGAAATGATTGTGTTGGTTGGTGATGCCATCATAACCACTGCATGGCTTATAAGACAAACTGGTATTACCAATTTACCAACCAGTTCACACAAGAGCTTCCCCAATAAGGCCATAGCTTTGGACCCGTGCCAACCTTAGGTGATCGTTGAATTGAAGTGCTAAGGGACGAGGAAACAATATTTCATCCACTAATGCTTGATCTCGACATCCTTA
>NZ_CEXWTU010000354.1:0-3292 GCF_982758155.1 Marinagarivorans sp.
ATAGGCCCCGGCATGCGCCCCTTTAAGCGCCTCGATAAGAAAGCCGATCTCTTTGGATAAACTATTATTACCTCGCCCCTAACTTCCCGCTTTTGAATTCCTGAGAGCACGCCCCTAAAGGCGAATACGGGCAATTAAACATGAACACGCAGAACCTCCGCTACTGCGAATATGCATTAAAAGCCATGCGTTAGATGCCAGCGACTTGCTGTGCGAAGCCCAGTGAAGAAACCACTACCCACTGGAATATCGAGCAGTGTAACGGCCGTTAGCAGCGCTTCTAGTTCCCTCGATGCGATTCCCGCTGGCGCCGCTTTGGTTTATGCAGTGAATGCGGGCGGGCCACTCACCAAAGCCGACGAGGTAGAGTACAAGGCCGACCGCTTTGCGCGTGGCGGCACACAAAATTCGACAACCACAATTTAGAGTGTGTCCCGTTAGGATAGTACCCGCCTGACTACTTGGCGGGGCGGTTTCTTATATTCGCTGCCGGTATTCCCCCGGCGACATAGACTCCACCCGCTGAAACTCTTTGTTAAAAGCAGATTTGGTACCGAAACCCGCTTCGAGCATCACATCGGTAAGCTTCAATTCAGGTTGTTCCAGCAACAGCTTTTTAACCTCTTGAACCCGAAGGTCGTTTAAGTATTGCGAAAAACTCGCGCCGTAAATACGATTAACCGCCACAGACAGTTTACGCGCAGCAATGCCCATGCGCTTGCCTGCGTCCTTCAAGGTCAACCCACCTTCACGTTTATACAATTGCTCATTACGCACAAGTTGGGCCCACTGTTCGAATAATCGCTGCGCGTCTTCGTCATTGACTGACGGCGGAAGTATCGCCCTTACCCCCTCGTCACCCAATATCTGCATCCATTCCAAAAACGAGTTGCGCCTTAATGAGGCAACGAGCGTGAAGCCGTTAACCACCAAAAAGAACACCGAGCCCAGCAAGATGGAAAGCGACTCTCGGGGCATAGTGCCATTGGCAATTTCCACCATGACACCCACGTCAATACACCAATTCACAAACATCAGTACCGTCAGGAAACACAACCAGCGATAAGCGAGAGGGGCGTGTTTGCCAAGGTGAACAAGGGCCTTATCACCCTTGCTAAGCTTGACAAGACTCAATGCGAGATAAACAGTGAAACTGGCAAGAATAAAATAACCCACCGTGTTCGCTGCCCAGACTAGCAGGCCCACCATTACTAACGCAGGCAAAAAATGGCCTATATCAATGGCTCTGAACGTCCAATCTTTGGTAACAACACTAAGGTAATAAAAGTAGAGGCAAGGGCCGACCAGCATCGCAAGTACCCCTCGTAAGTTAAGCAAAGGCTGCCAATCAATGATCAGGTGGAGCACCAGCAAAAAGCCTTGCAGCGAATACATGCCATAGTTCGCGCCTAGTAAACGAGACGGTAATGGCTGCAATGCAGTGCCAAGCAACCAGTGAGTGCCTAGAATAAGGCACAGCACACTGTTGGTTACCAGGATGTGAACGAGTATTGAGTCCATAGTGTTTTCTTCTGAAATCCCCCGATTAGAGATAAATTCGTACCAAATCAGACGTTTTGCAGTCCTCAATCGCGTTCGAGGTCGCCATTTCACTTCAAAAAACAGCAATATGAGCCCTCAACTTATCTTACCGCGAGTAAATAATATGGAAAGCGTATTTCTTCATCGTAAACAAAAGTACCGAGGGATTAATGAAACACCCCGAACTCGCACCGCATCTGTGCAACTTTTCTCCGTCTTGATACTAATGTTTTGCTGCGCTTACAGTTTTGCCGGCAGTAGCGGAACCAGTACGCTCATCCGCAATGTTCAGATCATTGATGAAAACGCCAAGCTGCTTAAGGGCAGGCGTAACGTTCTAATCAAAAATGGACAGATCATCACCATTAACCACAAAGAAACTCCTGCCGACAAAGTGATCGATGGTGCTGGCAAATATCTGATGCCGGGGCTAATTGACTCTCACGTACACTTGCATGGTGTGCCGGGTCACCCTTTTGATGGAACTGACGCCAAATTAATTGCCCAGGCTCAAGCGCAGATCCCAAAAAGTTATCTTTATTTTGGTTTTACCTCGTTGCTTGATCTTACTTCCGATGCTTACGCTATTGACCAGTGGAACTCGCAGGAACTCGCACCAGAAGCCTATTTTTGTTCGCCAGTACCGATTGCCAACGGTTACCCCTTGGCCTATCAACCCAAAGACAAACAATTTGACTCGTATATGGCAACACACCTGCTATTTGACCAGCGTCAAGCCGATATCACACCCAAGTCTATCAATCCTGCAGAACATAGCCCCAAAGCATTGACCAAGCGCATAAAAAAAGAAGGTGCGCGTTGCGTTAAAACCTATTATGAAACTGGCTATGGCTCGAAAAAAGATCTGCCCGTACCGACCGTGGAGATGATAAGAAGCTTGGTCAGAGAAGCGCATGCACAGGGTTTAAGCGTGTTCTTACATGCTAACTCGGAACAGGCTCACCAGTTTGCTATAGATAGCGGAATAGACGTTCTAGCCCACAGCGTGTGGCATAGGGAATCAGATAATATTGATCCGCTGATAGCGCGTATTGCGCAATCAGGTATTGCGGTTCAACCCACCATGCAGGTTATCCATGGAGACGTGGGGCTATTTGACCCCGACTTCTTTTCACTTGCTGAGGTGAAACACGCCATTCCCGCGAGCCTTATTGAATGGTATCAATCGGACCCTGGGCAGTGGTGGAAAAAACGCCTGGGCCCCATGTTATCCCCTAACCTGACTGATGATCCGCAGCAAGCCTATCAAGCAGTGAAAAAAGCGGTGCAATCTGGATTGGATAAAAATAAGTACTATACCCGGCAACTGGCACAACAAAACGCGCGACTGGTATTTGGTAGTGATACCCCAAGCGGACCTTATTTTAGTCAGTTTCCTGGCGTCAATGGTTATTGGGAAATCCAACACTGGGTTGAAGTGGGTATAAGCCTTGAAAAACTATTTAAGGCCTTGACCATTGATAATGCAAAGCTGTTGGGTTTGGACGATGTCATTGGCTCAGTGGCAGAAGGTAAAGCGGCCAATTTGTTATTGCTAGCCAAGAATCCGCTTGAGGATAAAAGTGCCTATGATTCGATAGAAACTATTTTCCTGAAGGATAAAATAATTGATCGCCGTAGCTTGTCGGCCTCGATGGTTGTCACGCAGTCCGACGACGAGCATTTAAAAAAACGTAACTAAGGGGCGAGGCAATAATAGTTTGTCCAATTAGACGAAGGCGCCTGTTTT
>NZ_CEXWTU010000355.1:0-3271 GCF_982758155.1 Marinagarivorans sp.
ATAAGGAGGTCGAGATCAAGCATTAGTGGATGAAATATTGTTTCCTCGTCCCTTACTGAAGCGAATAGAGTCTATAAACGCTAAGACTTTCAGTATCGTCCTAGGGTTGCTCTTGTTTTTGTTTTTCACCGTTAAATAAGTGAAAAGCCAAAAAGGCGAGAAGATTACGCCGAAGTATTACTTAGTTGCCCTTAAGTTAAAACTGCCCTTAAGTTAAAACTCTATGACATTAGGCCGCGCACCAAGCCATTGTATGCTCTGCTTACGTGCGTTGCGGAATTCCGGTCAACGTCAATATTACCGACTACGGCGTTGGTATCTGTAGCGGGTAAACCCATGGATGCGGCAAGCGTATTTATTATATCTACCTGGCTCACTGGTGACCTTGGTTCTAAATGACAGTTTTGGGGCTCTGTAAAACAGCGTGTGGCAGTGGGGTTCCTAAAATCAAGGTTTTGATTTGTTCGAAAGAAGCCATCGGCATTACCCACTGTGACCGAGGACCAATTGTTTTGCCAATGGTCTTGAGGGTTACCCATACACGTTCCCCAATAAATTAGCGTATTGTCCAGTGCTGTGCCATTACCCTCTGGAATAGAGTCGAGATAGGTGGCAATGTCGGCAACTTGTTGGGCATACCAGCGATTAATCGCATTAAAATCTTTTTGTGCTCGGCCGCCAAAATAAATAGAGTGGCTTAGGCCGTGGTGCTCGCTTGATGTTGCTGGCTGTCCGTCTTCATTAAGTACCCACGAATAAGTGTGGGTGCTTTCGGTTGCTGCGAATTGCAGTACCGTCACCGGTGCCAGCCCACAACCAACGGCTACCTTAGCAATACCAGACTGTAGTTTTGCAATTGCGGGGAAGTTGCTTTGCTGGCGAAGGAATTCATCAAGGTTGTTCGGCGCTTGCCGAATATTCGGCGCGCTACAACTGAGTGCTTGTGGATTTTGACCGATTTCATTTTCGCAATACACATCGTAAAGCGAGCATTCTATTTCGCGAATACTTGTTTGATGCGCATCTAATAAATGAAAGTCTTCCTGGCTTAATCGCGATTTTACCGCGTTGATTTCTGCCAGCACGGCGTCTAATACGCTTTTATTATTTACAAAGCGCATATCGGCATCTTCACCGCCACCGGTAAAAACTTTTTTATACGCCGCAAAAGGATCGTTATTGGCTATTTGCGCACCTTCTTTGCCAGTACCTCGAAAACTAATTCTGAAGTTTTCATAACCCGATTTTGAATTGTATAAAAAGGGCTCTACCTGTGTTCCCAGTAATAAGGGTTTAACACCCCAATAGTCTGCTACGACTTGATCCAGAGATTTACTTTCTGCAAATAAATCACAGCCTGTTAGCAGTCCAACCATGCCGCGCTGATGGCGTTCGTCTTCATTCGAAAATACGCCAGTAACGCCTTCGATAATATTCGTTTTGCTTTTTACGGCGCTTAGGGGTTCTAACACGCGGCTAAGCTGCCAGTCGTCGCCAGATCGAGAGCCTGCACCGCAAGTCCAGCTGGGCTGGTGCATACCGTGCGGGTGCCAAACTACCAGCAAGCGCTTATTTCCTCGTACACCGTTAGTTTGCGCAAAACTATTAAGCGGTGTTAGTAGTGGTAAGGCGGCCAGTGATACGCCCGTATCGCGACTGAGTTTGAGTAATTGGCGTCTATTCATTTTCATCATTTTAAAGTTCCCCTGAGCCATTCACTAGCGTCATTGCAATACCCTTAAATAGCCCGGCAATACTTGCGGCTTGATGAAATTCGGACTGAATTGTTTTTACCTGAGCAATAGGCGGGTATGGAATGGTGTTGGCATAGCCCAGTGCTTTTATGCTTGCGCAGTCAGACAGTTGTCGGGTGCCGAGTAGGGCGCTTTGTAGTGCTTCTGTGCCCTGGTACATCAGCGCTTGTTGTGCCGCGTTTTCTGTTGCACCAATAATAACGGTCTCTGTAATCGCGTCTGAGATTGGTAAACCTATACCGTCATAATTTTCAAAACCAAAGCCGAGTGGGTTAATACGCTTGTGACAAACCATGCAATTGTCGGCTTTGGTTAAATTGACGACCTGTGCGCGATGGCTCAAATTTGAAATGTCATCCTCAAGTTCTTCTTTGGCTTCGTTCAAATTTAAATCGGCTGGTGGCGCCATTTTTTCGCACAGCAAGCTATCCAGTACAAAAGTGCCGCGCTTAATGGCTGAGCGTTTAGCGGGGCCAGCAAGCCACGCTAAAAGCCCTGGCTGACTTAATAAACCTTGGCGGTCCTGTTTTACATTACCGTTAAATACACTCAGTTGGCTAACCAGTGTATTTGATAACTGATAATCAGCACTGAATAGCGCATTAAAACTAGCGGTTTGCGCCATGGCATTTTCTACAAAAGCAGTGGCGTCGGCCAACATCTGTTGGTTAATTTGAGCGTTAAAGTTTGGGTATTTTTGAGTGTCTTTTGATAGCCGCGCAATATTATTCAGGCGCATCCATTCAGTGACAAAATCAACCATAGCCTGCTGGCCTTTAGCGTTTGCCAGCATTCGGTCTACGTGTTGCTCGAAAACCGCGGGCTGTTTCAAAGCCCCGGTACTGGCAGCCTCTAGTAATTGGCTATCAGGGGGTTCATTCCAAATTAAAAAACTGAGTTGATTGGCCAGCGTATAATTGCCGCTTTCGTCGGTGGGTGCCAAGTAAAACAAAAATGCCGGCGATTGAAAAATGAAGCCCGTCACGTAGCCAAGGCCTTCGGCTGCATTTGCGCCACCGGCGGAATAAACCGTATTCAATCGCTGGATCTGATCTTGTGTGAGCGGTCTGCGATAGGCTTTTTCAGCAAGCTCCAAATAAAAACGTTTAACACACTGCTCGTTCAAGGTATTCGCACAACGAATAAGATTGGGATCAGCACTAACTTTATCGACTAGTTCAACTGCTAAAACATTAGCATTTGCACTGTAAGCTGAAACCCGTGATGCACTCAATTCTGTGCCAGCAGGAAAGCCTTTTTCGATGGGGTCTGAAGGTAGGCTCAAGCCAGAAATGCCGATGCCAAACTCGGCTAGTAGGAAATTCACGGTTTTAAAATAATGCTGATTTTTAAGCCGCTGCATTGCAAACGTTTGAGGGATTTGCGGGTACAGGACATCAAAAATGTATTCTGTTACCTTCTGCGCACAGGCTTGGCCGCACATACTGGGATCAGTTAACGGCATTGTTGTGGCGATGTACGGCTCCATACTGCCGGGGCCGGTATACTTCACAAAT
>NZ_CEXWTU010000356.1:0-3207 GCF_982758155.1 Marinagarivorans sp.
GGCGTCAAACGGTTATTGTGTCTCCTAGAACCGATGTTGTAATGCTTGACGGGGAGGATGATACCGCTGCAGCGCAAGACTTTATCACTACAGTGATTATTGAAATTCCGTATGCGCGCACCCAAAGCCGAAGCCGAAGTTTTAGCTTAAATGCAGCGCTGAATGGCAGCTATGATTTCAATTGGTCTGCCTTTACTGTTGGACCCCGCTTTGGGGTGGCACACCGCAGAACAACATTGGATGCCTTTGACGAAAGTGGCCAAACCCCCATGACGTTGGCCTTTGATAAACAAATAGAGAAATCGGTGCAAAGTACTTTGGGTGTGCAGGCGAGTCGCGCGTTTGGTTTTGAATACGGCGTTATTAATGTGCAGTTGAATGTGGATTGGTTGCATGAGTGGAGTGATAAACAGCGCACGCTTACGGCAACGTTTGCAGAAGATTATAGGCCTGATGCGCCGCGGCTTCATTTTTTGAATCAGGCACCGGATCAAAACTGGCTAAATGCACGTATTGGCGGCGTGGCCGTAATGCCAAATGGGTTGAGTGTATTTATGGCATTTGAGCAAACTTTTTCACATGAGTATTTAAAGCTGAATAATGGGAGTGTCGGGCTACGAAAAATGTTTTAGGGCCCCTAAGGTGCGTGCATGAAATAACTTCCCGTTTTTGAATTCCTGGGTGCACGGTTGTCTTCGTTAACAATATTTGCAATAGCCGGCTATTACGCCATATTTTCGCCTCGCCAAGCGTGCACCCACAAAACCAAATTCCAGCAACTTATTCCGTGCACGCCCCTAAGGTTTCATTTTTCGGGGGAGGGGATGCGCCCGTGTTTTGCGTGGTCAAAGTGAATAACGGCTGAGGAAGCCATCTCTGAAGTTGTTATTCGCTGGTACATCAGGCGAGTAGTGTACAATCCGCCACTTTTTACGGCTAAGGCTTCTTCTAAAGTGTGGTGCTGCCCGCACGGCTTATTTTAGGAGCTTGTCGTTTAGTCTTTTCTTAATGAAGTAGTGGATCGTCAAATGTCGAAATTCTTTTTTAAAGGTCGCCAAGATGCGCGCCAAAACCATGTGGAGAGCGGTTACAAAACCAATGCTATCCAAAAAAATGGCACAAAAAAATACCCGCTCACGCTAATCGTTACCCAGCAGGCGCGAAAGCAAGAGATTGAGGCGTTAGTGGCCGAAGCAGGCTTGTTTGCTAATGTGCAGCTTGATGAGCGCGAGGGTGCGGTAGAGTCTATTGCCGAGCTTACGGTATTGTTAAATAAAGGTACTACGGTAACGCAAGATAAAACCCCTGCCCGTAACGAGCCTTGCAGTTGCGGTAGTGGTAAGAAGTTTAAGAAGTGTTGCGCTTAAGATTGTGGAAGTTAACAGCTTTAAACACCCTGTAGTCGGTGCGTTAGCCGAGCTAGATGCCGGCTGAAGTTCCTTTGAAATAGAGTCTTTACGCACTACGATTGTGTGCGAAAAAACTCTATTTTTTTAAGCCTAAACCTAAGGCGCTATGGCTCTACCTCTGCCGCCGTTTGAATTGCTGGAATCAACTCTGCCGGGGCACAAGCCTTTCGCTTTTAAGTTTGCTGCAATTTGCGGAATTGCCGCTAAGGTATTTACTTGGTTTTCGTGCATTAAAATCACATCGCCGTCGTTCAGCTGGTTGGCTGCATTAACAATGGCGGATGTGCTCACCCCGTCCATCCAATCCGAAGAGTCGTTCGTCCAAGTAATGGTGATCATGCCAAGGTCAGATGCCGCCCGTTGATGCTCGGCGTTAGACGCGCCTTCTGGTGGGCGGAATATCGTGGGCTTGGGCGCGCCAGCAGCTTCGATGACCTGATTGTTTTGTTGTAGTTCATTGTAGGCTTGCTGGTAGTTGTAGCCCGCCCTTTCCATGTTTGTGTGGGTGTATAGGTGATTTTGAACTTCGCCCACGGTTAGCATCTGCGCTATTGCACCGGGGTTTTGTCCAATTTTGTCACCATTAACAAAGAAGGTTACAGGCACAAGATCGTTTTGCTTAAGCGCATTAACAAATCTGTTGGTATCGGCGGGGCCATCATCAAAAGTGATGCCGACATAACCATTACAGTTGGAAGGTTCTGGCTCCGGTACGCTAGTATCAATGCCGCCATCGGCTGAATACAAGGCAAAGCCGCTCAGGGTGCCTTGATCTTCTATGGGGGCTAGCGTGATATCCAGCTTGCCATCGGTAACGCGAATAGGGTCTGCAATAAAGCTGTAAGCACCGTCGTGGCCTACTTGGCTATACAAATCCAATGCCGAAAGTACTTTGGTGTTTTCGATGCTGGTATCGAAAGAGCGCTCGCCAGCAGCGGTGTTGTACATCTCAACCATGTGCAGTTCAACGGTATAGGTGCCGTCTACTACCGGAATAGAGTAGCCGTATGCACCGTAGCGTTCAGTTTGGAATAGCGCGCCCTCAGCAACCCCGCTAATAGGGTCCATTGTCGTATTCGTTGTTCCGCCGGTAGAATAGATATCGGCTTGGTAGGTTGTTCCCATATAGTCTGCGGCAGTGGTAGAGCCCGCGTTAACGGCGATAACTAAAGGCAGGTTAACAGCCTGTGGTTCGCTGGATGAGCTAGAGCTGATGGCTTCAGAGCTACTAGAAACAGCAATGCTCGATGAAGATACCGCTGCACTGCTCGATGATTGGGCGAGAGAAGAGCTGATTGTGGGCTGCGAAGAACTGCTAGGAATAGCGTTGCTAGACGAGGTTGTGCTGGATTCCGGTGGCGTTGTGCCGCCAGTGCATGCAATGCCTGAAAGCGACAATAAAACAGGAGCGCTCCAGCGAGATAGGCCGATAGTGTGTGACATAGGGTTTTACCGTTTGTAATAAGCACATTGATGTATACATGGCAGAGTTTACGGGTAATTTGTGAAAATAATATCCAGTACATTAAGACTTTAAAAGGCGCTTCACATTATTGGGCTGAGGTAATACTTTTTTAACCGGCTATATGTACTTAGTGGCGGTGTTGTAGGGTGGGTCAGTTTGAATATAAGTGTAACCATTTGATATTAGCTTTTTACCTTGATGTGGGAGCGAAAAGGTGGGGCGGCGCATATAGGCTCGCAGTGGATATTGATATCGTTGTAAATATCTTTTTTGCACAGTTAAGGGGCGTGCATTAAATAACTTCCCGTTTTTGAATTCCTGGGTGCACGCTTG